>CAIRLQ010000167.1 GCA_903879465.1 uncultured Opitutia bacterium
CGTGAAGGGCGTCGTCGGCTGGGTCGACCTCCGCTCCGATCGCGTCGAAGCCGATCTCGCTCGCCTCGCCGCGCACTCGAAGTTCGTCGGCGTCCGTCACGTCGTCCAAGAAGAACCCGAAGACGACTTCATGCTCGGGAAGGATTTCCAGCGTGGCATCTCTAAGTTGCACGCGCATGGGCTGACCTACGACATCCTCATTTATCCGAAGCAGCTCGAGGCCGCCCTCCGCCTCGCGGAGAAATTCCCGCAGCAGGCCTTCGTTCTCGATCATATTGCCAAGCCGCCCATCAAGGATGGCACGATGGAGCCTTGGAAGACGCAGATCCGTCGCCTGGCCCAATTGCCCAACGTCCATTGCAAGGTGTCAGGCATATTGACCGAGGCTGACCATAAGCATTGGCAGTCCGATCAGTTCCGCCCGTATCTCGATACGGTCTTCGAGGCCTTCGGGCCCGCCCGTCTGATGTATGGCTCTGATTGGCCGGTGTGCCTATTTGCGGGAAGTTACGTGCAGAGCTTTGGTCTCGTCGACGATTATGCCCGAAGCTTATCGCACGCCGAGCGCGAAGGGCTCTTCGGAGCTAACTGCCATAAGTTCTACTTTCGCAGTTGAGCTCAGCGCACTTCGGTGAGCTTCACCGTCTTAAAGAGCCAGCCTTTCGCGACCATATCAACATTCGGAATCACGGAATATCCTTGGGCAATTTCCGCGGGTAGCGGTAAATCGGCGAAGCGTACGAGCTTCAAGCCGGTTCCCTTGCCGGCGGCGTCGGCGACTTCAAACAGCAGGAAGGCCGAGAAGAACCCGCCCGGCGTTTCCCCGATGACAATCTCGAGCGGCACGTTTTGCCCCGCAGTCATGGTCAGCCACGGTCCGCAGCGTAGGGGTTTACCGAGCTTAGACGGGTGGACTTCCAGGAACTTTTGTTTACCGAAGTCTGGGTAGATATTGTTAATACCGGTAATCGGTTGTTCGTAGCCCGAATCCAGCACGACACGGCCGCTCCATTTGACGCAGAGAAAATCGTCGCCCATCCCGATGAAGCGGAACTTCGCGGTCTGCGGCACCTTGACGGCCCCTTTGTAATGGACGATCCAGCGGGAGGGCTTCACCGTTTTCTCGACGCCATACGCCGTGGGCCCGACGTCGGCCGTGACCGTCGGGATGAAAATTTGCGCCGCCCAGAGTACATCTGGAGCTCGGTATTTATCCGAGAGCGAGCTGACAGACCATTTTCGATCAACGAGGAATTCATGGACTTCCTTGCGATAGGCGACGACGGCTGGCCCGTTGGACTTTGCGCCTCGGTTAAGAGGATCGCCCATGGCGGCGGTAGGCTTCCCGGATTTGTCCTGCTTGAAGTCGTAGAACGTACCAACAATTCCGAAGGCTTCGCCGCCGCTCATCTTACTGCCGAACATCGAGACGAAATTCTTACCTCCGCCGACGCCGGCGCCATTGCCAATCCCGATGCCGCCGCCGCTTCCGCCGCCGAATCCCTTGGAGTTTCCGCCGGCGGCACCACCGAGTGCCATCGAGGGTGCGGAGGCTGGAAGGCTCGAGATGGCCATCGTGGAGCTGGCGCTCTTGGTGGTAATACGTGCGTTTGTCTTCGCGAGGTTCTTGATGTTTTTGGGCTGGAGTCGCGTCTTAAACTCTTTCGCCTTCTGCCCGCCGTTCCCACCGCCAGCTCCCGTGGCGAAGGTCTCCGGATCCTTTTTTGCTGCTTTATCGGTGATCGTTGAAATGACCCAGACCAGTGCGACGGCTACCAGCGCGATATGGATAATAATGGAGACGGCCAAGCCTTCCCCTCCCAGGCGACGCCAGAATGATCGACGAGGCCGGGTAAGGGTATTCGACCTAGGGTCAGTCGATGGAATGTCCTGGGATGTGGACATAGGACGGAGCGTAGCTGGCCACCTCCTCAGTTCAAATACCAAATCTCTGGCCACGGACCGGGGAGGTTAAATATAAATAAAAACAGTCGTTGCAGGGGCTTGCCCCAGCCTTGCGGCTACGCACGGTAGGGGGATGGATTCTCGCCAGCATGAAATTGAAGAGCGCCTGACCTTTCTGCAGCGCCATGTAGAGCAGCAGGACCGGGTGATTCTCGAGCTTTCGCGCGAGGTCGCTAAGCTTTCAGATCGTTTGGTGCGGATGGAGGCAAAGGTCACCCAGACGAATGAAGCGGCTGACTCCAGCCCCCCGGCGGACGAACGGCCGCCTCATTGGTAAGCCTTCGATTTGAACGCTTGAGGCCGAGCCGATTTCACCTAATTTAAAATCATGATCGCCGCCACCGAAGCTAATGACTCGCTGACGTACCTCGAATACGGAATCTACTTCGTGCTCTCGCTGGCCGTCACAATCTGGGTCGGGCGGACGTTGTTCCGGAGCGGTCGGCCGTTCCTGCTCGAGGCATTCCATGGTAGCGAGACGATGGCCGATTCAGTCAATAACCTCCTACTCATCGGATTTTATCTCGTGAATGTGGGCTTCATGCTCCTCTTCCTGACCTCGAAGGAACATCCGACCACTGGCATCAAGGTCGTCGAAGACTTGAGCAAATCCGTCGGCGTGGTGGTCGTCGTTTTAGGCATCATGCACTTCATCAATCTGACGGTCTTGAATTCTCTTCGCACCGGCGCAGCGGCGGCTCGTCCTCCCGGGCTGCCGAAAGCCTAAATCCGCCGCGCTTTCATGTGCGGACGCGTCACCCAGTTCTCGCGCTGGGAGGAAATCGTGCGAAGCTTGGCGGTCCCGCCGGTCGCCCATATACCACGGTTTAATATTTCCCCGGGCACGCCGCTACTCACTGTTCGACGCGAGCAGGGCAGCCTGAGCGCCGAAGCTTTACCCTGGGGGTTCGTACCGGCTTGGTCGGTAGACACAAAGGAACCGGGCCACGCTAACGCCCGGGCGGAAGGCATCTTCGAGCGCCCCACCTTCCGCGAAGCCGCAAGGCTGCGGCGGTGCATCGTGCCGATCGACGGTTATTATGAGTGGAAGACGGAGGGGCGCTTAAAGGTCCCCTATTATTTCCGCGCCGCCGACGGCGGACCGCTGGCAGTCGGTGGGCTCTGGTCATTTCAAATGTCGGCCGATGGGCAGGCCCGCCGTTCGGTGTGTCTCGTCACCGTTGCCCCGAATCGCGAAGCGGCTGAAGTGCATTCCCGCATGCCAATCATCCTCGCCGGCACCGCGCGACAGGCGTGGCTTTCGGAGCGCGCCTTCTCGCCCGAAGACTTTGCCGCCCTGGCCGTCACGGCTCCGGAGCGGACGCTCTCCCTGCATCGGGTGTCGCCTGACGTGAATCGCGTCGCGTGCGAAGGGCGACAGCTGGTCGAGCCTTTGGTTGGTGCGGCGGACCAGCCGGACTTTTTAGGGGATTTGCTTGGCTAATCGGCGACTATTCGACAGACCGTTCTCATGCCCAGCCCCCTGTATTCACCCAAAATCGTGGAGAAGCCGTGGGGTCGGGAAATCTGGTATGCAGATCAATCGGCCTATGCCGGTAAGATCTTGGAAGTGAACGCCGGGCGCCGGCTGAGCCTCCAATACCACGAGCGCAAGACCGAGACGCTCTTTCTTCTTTCCGGAAAGATGATTCTGACGTTCCGGGCTCTCACCGCTGGCGAATTACCAGCGGCCAACATGATCACCGCCGCTGACCAGCATGTCTGGCTGCCCGGCCAGACGATTCACATCCCAGTCCGGACCGTTCATCGCTTTGAGGCCCTCGAAGATAGCGTCCTGATTGAATCCTCCACCCCGGACCTCACCGATATCGTCCGCCTGCAGGACGACTTTTCCCGTCCGGCCCGTGACTAATTTTCCATGCGCAAAGTTCTCGCTTTTGATCTCGGTGGCACGAAATTCGCATTTGGCGTCGTCAATGAAGATGGTTCCGTCCTCGGCTCTGGCCGCGTCGAGACTTTCGCCGAAAAAGGCCCAGCCCAGGCCTGCGAACGCGTGGCGGAAGCCGCCCACCAGCTTCTGACGGAGTTAAAGTTGAAGCCAGTGGATTTCGTCGCCATCGGCGTGGCCTCTCCAGGTCCGCTGGATATCGCGCGCGGCTGCGTCGACGGCTCGCCCAATCTCCCCGGCTGGACGGGTTTTTCCATCACCGAATACTTGAGTAACTCTTTCGGCGGCCTGCCTGCCCGTATTGATAACGACTGCAACGCCGCCGCCCTCGGTGAGTACCGTTTCGGCGCCGGCAAGGGTAAGAAGAACGTGGTCTATATTACGGTCTCCACCGGCATCGGTGGCGGCGCCGTCATCGACGGACGACTCATGCGCGGCAGTAACGGCAACGCGGCCGAACTCGGCCATATTCCTCTGACGATGGACGGTCCGCGCTGCGGCTGTGGCAATCCTGGTTGCTGGGAAGTCTACGCCTCTGGTACGGCCATCGCTCGCCGCGCCCGAGAAGCCTTGGCCACGGGTCGGGCCTCGTCGCTCGCTGGTCTCGCCGGTGGTGCTGAGCATGTGACCACGCACCACATTCTGCAGGCTATGGCGTCGGGCGACGCTCTCTCCAAGGAAATCTGGGATCAGTCGATTAATTATCTCGGCCGTGGTCTTGGCGCGGTGATCAACACTTTCAACCCGGATGTGATTGTTGTCGGCGGTGGCGTGACCGCGGCGGGCGACGCTCTTTTTGTCCCGATGCGCCAGAGCGCCAATAGCTACGCCTTCCCGCGACTGGCGGCGGTCTGCACGATTGTCCCGGCCGGTCTTGGCGGTAACGTCGGCGTCGTCGGCGCAGCCGCCTGCGCCTTCGAGCACGTCAGCTGAGCGCCCTCAGAGCCGCTGGCGCTTCCATTTCGGAATCGGGAACACGGTCACTTTATCCGAGCGGAGTTCGACGTCGTCGCGCGGCCTTAAGGCTCGGGCTTCTTTTTCGGTAACAATCTCATAGTGTCGCGCCGCGGTGATGAGGTCGGCGATCTCCCAGCAATCCTTCGGGTTATTGACCCACTTTGCGGCCGGTAGGCGGCTGAGGTCATACGGGCGGGAGTAGCTGCGTAGGGATTTACGGGGGCCTTTCGCGTATTCGTGGAAGTACGACATCGCGAGTTCGCGGACGCTGTGGTAAATCGGATCACGCCAGCGCAGGCAGACGTAGTTGGTCTTGGAGATGGCACCCCATTTCCCGTTCACGCGAAACGGCGCGATGACATGGTCCATGTCTTGATGCGCGCTAAAATCTAGTAACAGGGGAGGGTGCCCTTGCAGCCATAAGGCAAACGCGGCGATCATCGCGCCTTCGATACAATGAGCCTTACGATGGATGAGGGCCTGTTCGACCGAACGGGCCGTATCGCCCTCCGGCTCGAAGTTCTGCGGGAGGTCGACGAGGAAATCTTGGATGGCCCGCGGGGTGGCCAGCTTCGCCAGCACCTTCGCCTGCGGTAGGCCGAGGCCGCGCTTCTGGGCGAGTCGGGTGCGGGCGGCGAGCGACATGCACAGGGTCTAATGCTTCCCGCCGATTCCTCAAGGAGCGAGTGGCCACCGCAGGTTTCGGATTGGCTTGGCGGGCCGCAGGCGTTTCCATCCCACCGTCCTCCATGCCAATCTTCGACACCCCTTGCGCCCCTTAACATGGATATCGGACATCTTCGCGACGGCCTGCTGCAGTTAATCCTACTGATCATCTCCATCGGCCTCCATGAGTTTGGCCATGCTTGGATGGCGGATATGCGCGGTGATCCGTTGCCCCGCCTACAAGGACGGGTCACGCTCAATCCGTTCGCCCACGCGGACCCCCTTGGGACCATTGCGATTCCAGCGGTCATGATTTTCTTCAGCCCAGGCTTCGGGCTCATCGGCTGGGGTAAGCCCGTCCAGATTTCCCTCCCCAATCCGAAGACTCGCCGGATGGATGATATCTATATCACCCTGGCCGGCCCAGCGATGAACGTAGTGCTTTGCTTCGTCTTGGCCGTCATCGGCGGCCTGGGGCATTTCGACCAAGTAAAGGATGCGGTGATCGTGAAATTCCTCCTGCAGGGTATCTTTCTTAATGCGGGCTTGGTGGTGTTTAACCTCATCCCCGTTCCGCCGCTCGACGGTTCTCGCGTGGCCCTTCGTCTGGGGCTTTATACGGAAGAGATGTTCCTTACCCTCTCGCGCTGGGGCTTCATCATTCTGCTGGTGCTCATCAACCTTCCGCCCTTCCAGTGGGCGCTGCAAGAGGGACTGCGCTGGTTGGCCTTGCCCTGGCTGGCCCTCTGGGACCTGCTGGCCTGAGCCACGAGAGGCTTGCGTATTTTTCCGCTTCGGCCGAATCTCCGTCTATGCAAACCCTCGGCGAACGCCTTCAAGAAGCCCGGCAGCGACTGGGCGTGACTCTCCGCGAAGCGGCGGAGTTCACCAAGATCCGCACTGACTATCTCCAGTCGATGGAAGCCAATCAGTTTGAATCGATCCCCCTCGCCGACGTTTACAAGCGCGGCTTCGTGAAAGTCTACGCGAAGTATCTGCGGCTCGACGACGAGAAGGCCGGCGCCGATTTCAACACGCACCATTCCGCCAAGGCCTCGCGCCGTCCGCTGGAAGCTGGCGCAGAT
The DNA here is from genome assembly GCA_903879465.1 of uncultured Opitutia bacterium. GTDB lineage: Bacteria > Verrucomicrobiota > Verrucomicrobiia > Opitutales > UBA953 > UBA953. Next base: position 6,583 of record CAIRLQ010000167.1, read on the forward strand.
GAAGATGCGGCGTTTGAGCCGCCCGCTCCTGGTGGTTCGATTTCGGTGAATCGCGACATGCTGATCTACGGCATTATCGGCATCGCGCTCATCGCCATCATCATCGCATTTTTTATCTAGGCTCGCCCTCATCGGCGAGCCGACCGCAGCCTAAGCCGCCGCTGGTCGTGGTGCCACCTAAGCCGGCGGGGAGGCCCCATCAGGTTAGGGTCACTTCGACCCAGAAAGGCGTCCGTTATGAACTGCGCGAGGTCAACACCAGCGAGGTGCGCTCGTCGGGAGTGCTCGGCCCGAAGGACAAAGAAGTACTCATCAACGTGAAGGGCCCGACGGAGCTACGCGCCACGAACATCGAGTACCTGCGCGTCCGCATCGACGGGGTCCCTTTCCTATTTCCCGCCGATGCCCTGGGTGAAGTCCCCGTGAATTTCCCCGACGTGGATACATCCCCGCCGCCGCCGGAGCCCGTCGGCACAGGGCAGGCAGCGGCGCAGTCCAAGAAGAAGCGCTGATTGCTGAGGGTGTTGACCGCCTCGCACGACCACGCTATATAGAGGGTGCCTTGCCGCCGCGCCTCGAACATCGCGTCCTTGTTCTTAACCGTCTCTGGCAGCCGGTTAACATCGTGGGCGTACTCCGGGCGATGAGCCTGCTGTTCCGCGGCCGTGCCACCGCGGTGCACGCAGATCCTTCGGGCCATCGCGTGCTCAACGCCGAGGAGTGGGTGAAGTTCTCCCTTGAGGAACCGCCGCCCGCGAACGAATCCGTCCGCTCGCCTTGCCTCTCATTGCGCGTGCCCCGCGTGCTGCTGCTGGGTGCGTATGATCGCGTACCGCGCCGGGAAATCCGTTTCAGCCGCCGCAATGTCTACCTGCGTGATGCGAATACCTGCCAGTATTGCGGCCGTCAGTTCCGCGACGAGGAACTGAATCTCGACCACGTGGTCCCGCGCGATATCGGCGGGAAGACGAACTGGGAGAACATCGTCACGGCCTGCATCCGCTGCAATTCGCGTAAAGCCAATCGGCTGCCCGAACAGGCTGGCATGACGCTGCGCCGCGTGCCGGCCAAACCGAAGTGGCGGCTGGTGGTCGCCTCCTCACTCTCGGCCGATGAGGTCGAGGTCTGGAAGGAATTCCTCGAGGTCACGCC
>CAIRLQ010000168.1 GCA_903879465.1 uncultured Opitutia bacterium
CTAACAAACAAGAAGGGGTGCTCTCCTCCCAGAAAGCACCCCTTTTGCTATGATGTTATGTCCTGAAGTCTTAGAACGACTTCTTAACGGTGAAGGCCGTGATGCTGCCGGAGTTTTCGAGCTTGTTGTAGGCGACGGAAGCATCGAAGCCGAGGACCGGATAGGTCAGGGCGATGGCGTAGTCGTACTTTGAGCTGGCTTTGTCGGAACCGTAGTGGAGGCCGAGGTTGAGGCCCTTGAAGGCGGCAATGTCGTAGCTGTAGTTCGCTTCGTAGTAGTATTCAGACAATGTGCCCGAGACGCCGCGGGAGGCCTTGAGGGTCAGGCCGGCGTAGGTGGCGGCGATATTGGCTTCACCACCATTGTTGGCGGCGGTGTACGTGTAGTCGATGTAGCCGACGGAGACGTCGACGGCGCCGATCTTGAAACCGTAGTTGGCGTAGAGGTCGACTTCAGTGCCGCTGGTCAGGCTGGAAGCCCAGACTCCGGCGGTGAGGCCGTTGACCGGGGTCTTGGTCAGGTCAAAGCCGCCCTGGATGGCGAGCTTGCCGCCCGTCTGCGAGATACCACGGAAAACGTAGTCGCTCGTCAGGGCGAGGTTGCCCGTGGTGGTGAACGCCGGGGCAGCGGCGTCTGCGGCACGGACGGATCCGGCAGCAGCGGTGAGGGTGAGGAGGGCGATGGTAGTGTGCTTCATTGCAACACCGCTTATGCTTATTCTATGCCAAAGTGCGGAAATTGGACCTGACGGGTATGCAGCACACAAAATTAAACAAATTGCTGATTAAAATCAGACTTTATTGCCCCTTTTTAATCTCAACCAGCCGGTTTTTACTTACCTATCGCAGACTTGTAACAAGCGAGGTGCGCTCTGGCCGATTTCAGCCAGCTGAACTCCGTCTCCATGGCGGTTTTCTGCACAGCTTTATACGCAGCTGGCTGCTGATAAAGATCCAGCGCTCTCTGAATTGCCCATTCTATGCCCGAGGTGTCAGCGTGTTCAAATGTGATACCGGTGCCCGCTTTCTTGCCATCCCAAGGGCGGACCGTGTCAGCGAGGCCACCGGTGGCTCTCACGACGGGCAGGGTGCCGTAGGCCATGGAATACATCTGGTTCAATCCGCAGGGCTCGAAACGGCTAGGCATCAGGAAGAAATCACTCCCAGCCTCGATGCGATGTGAAAGTCCATTGTCGTAGCCTATCCTTACCGCGCAGAGCTCAGGGAAGTCGGCCGCGAGCCGGCGGAATTCATTCTCAAGTGCGGCCTCGCCGCTCCCGAGCAAGACGAATTGCAGGCGGCCCTCACGAAGGAATTTGGGGAGCACCTGGACGGCGAGGTCGAGGCCTTTTTGGTCCCAGAGGCGCGAGACCACGCCGAAGGCGGGTAGATTGAGATTCGTCGCCAGATTGAGTTCGCGCAGGAGGTCGGCTTTGCAGGCGCCTTTGCCGCTGCTATCCTTGGCCGAGTATCCTTTCGCGATATGTTTATCGTCTGAGGGATTCCATTCGTCTCGATCGACTCCGTTCAGGATGCCGACCAAGTCGCGTTCGCGCCGTCGCACGACGTCATCCAAACCATAGCCGAAGGCGGGTGTCAGGATTTCCTGGGCATAAGTCGGGCTGACGGTGACGACTCGGTGAGCGTGGAGGATGCCGCCTTTGAGGAAATTGAGTCCGCCCAAGCATTCTAACTCTAACGGATTCCAGAGGAATTCCGGCAAGCCTAGGTAGGCCATGATGCGGCGTGGATAAAGGCCCTGATGCTGCAGGTTGTGTATCGTGATGACGGAAGCACATCCCCCGAGGGCCGAGGACTTAAGTTTGGTGTTAAGCAGGACGGGCACCAACCCCGCCGTCCAATCGTGGCAATGTACGATGTCGGGAATCCAGCTGGTGGCTAGGCAGGCATCTAGTGCTGCTCGCCCGTAGAAAGCCGCCCGCTCGCCGGCGTCTTCGCGTACCGGGTAGACTTCGCGTGCGCCGTAAAAATCTTCGTGTTCGACGAACCATGCTTCGAGGCCAGGGCTGACGGTGAGCATGCGCATTCGACACGCGGCCTTCCGGGGGTCGCCGCCGACATCGACCTTCAGGGCTTCGATGAGCGTCCCCATGCCTTCGCGGCCCGGCACCGAGCCATAGAGAGGGGTCACGGCGCGGACTTCGTGGCCTTGGGCGGCCAAAGCTTTACCGAGCGCAACGGTGGCATCGCCGAGGCCGCCCGCCTTGGACCAAGGGGCGAGTTCGGGCGTCACGAAAAGGATTTTCATTAGGCAGGAAGAGGTGTGCGCGGTCGGCCGATTCGGTTGAGCAAGGGCACGCAGGCGACGAGGATAATCAAGGCGGCGACCATGGCGACATTGCCAGCCAAATCATGAATGGTGCCGAGCGCCGAGAAGCCAACCTGGCCGTGTTCGATACCATTCCAGTCTCGTTCCAGTGACTTTGAGCTATGGCGCAGGGCGTAGAAAGTGAGATAAGTATTGCGGCCGATGTTGAGCAAGATGGCGGTGAGTCCGGAAAGTGCGATCATTGCGACGCGACGGAGTAGCGCGCCGGGGAATCCGCCTTCGAGAAAGACCGCGCCGAGAAACGCTCCCGCGAAGACGCAGGCGGAAAGCGAACGGATACCTGAACAGGCTTCGGCGACGCCGACGGCATCGCCATTGGGGAAGATGATGGTGTTCCCGCTGACGCGGATGGCCTGATCGCTGGCGCGTAGGATACCGGAGACTATTTCGGTAACGTTGGTCAGAAGCGCCCCCTTAATCTGGTTGTCGATCAGGAACAGGAAAGGTCCTGAAATTAGCCACACGGCGGTCGGAAAGATCATCAGGCCGACTGCGCTCCACCGCGCGTAGGAGGTGGCTTCGGTGTCCTGTGGTCCGCGGACCGATATGAAAGTCAGTGCTAAGGCCGTGCCGGTCAGTCCGAAGGAAATGGCCAGCGTGGGCCCGATGCCTGTTCCGAAGATGGCTCGGGCGGCTGCACCAAGGCCGAAGGTGGCGAGCGCTGCAAAGGCGATGACTTGTGCGGCGATGATGACCAGCCTGGGGGAGGGAGCGGAAGGGATGGAACGAGTGCCCACGAGAAGCGCCTTCAAGTCATCCCACCGTTCCCAGAGAACGTAGCCGGAAAACAATGGTACGAGATAGCCGAAACCATAATCTTCCTTGGTGCTCCAGATAGCCCATTGATCCCAGGTCGTAAATGCAGCCATACCGAGCAATAACCAGCCAAGTCCGCGGGTCGTACCGTCGAGTCCGGAGGGGCTCGTGGGCTGGGTGCCGGCTGACATCAGAACCGGGGCACGGCGGCCAGCAGGGTCTTCGTGTAGGCTTCGCGGGGGTTGCCGAGAATCTCCGCCGGGGTGCCTTGCTCGACAATCTGCCCCTTAGACATCACGAGAATCTGGTCACTGACGTGTTCCACCACCGCGAGGTCGTGGGCGATGAAGAGGTAGGTCAGGCCGAGCTGCTCTTGGAGGTCTTGAAGGAGATTGACGACTTCTGCCTGCACGGACACGTCCAGGGCCGACACTGGTTCGTCGCAGATGATTAACTCCGGTTGGACGGCGAGCGCGCGGGCGATGCCGATGCGTTGCCGCTGGCCGCCGGAGAATTCATGCGGATGGCGTCGAAGGTGTTCGGCGGGAAGCTGGACGCTGCGGAGGAGCTCGGCGCAACGTGCCTCGCGATCGGCCCGCGTCATTTGCGGGAAATGAATCTCCAAGGGTTCGGAGAGGATGCTTAAAATATCCGCACGCGGGTTGAGTGAGTTATAGGGGTCCTGAAAGATCATCTGGATCTTTTTGCGCCAGGGTAGGAACTCTGCGTTGGAGAGGGCGCCAATATCCACGCCTTGGTAGAGAATTTGGCCGGTGGTCAATGGAGCGAGCTTCACCACGGCCCGACCGGTCGTGGTTTTCCCGGAGCCGGATTCGCCGACTAAGCCGATCGTCTTTCCCTTGGGGACGATGAACGAAATATTGTCCACGGCTTTCTTCGGTTCAGCCTTTTGAAAGAACCACTTGGCGCGCCCGGGATAGTGCACGGAAAGTCCGCGGACTTCGAGGAGGTTGGGGGAATCGCTCATGGGGAGACCTTGAGTTCGTCGGTCAAGGTAGTCAGGCGGCGGCGGCGCTGGCCGAGGCGCGGGATGCAGGCGATGAGCGCGCGGGTGTAGGGGTGGGACTGCGTGCGCATGATCTCACTAACCTTACCATGCTCGACGACACGGCCTTTCCACATGACTTGCACATGATCGGCGAAGTTGGCGACAATGCCGAAGTTATGGGTGATCAGCAGGATGCTCATGCCGCGTTCTCGTCGCAGTCGGGCCAGGAGGTCCATGATCTCCTTCTGGATGGTGACATCGAGGGCGGTGGTAGGCTCGTCCGCCACGAGGATTTTTGGGTTACACGCCAGCGCCATCGCAATCATCGCACGCTGCTGCATGCCACCGGAAAGTTCATGCGGATATTGGTTCGCGACCCGCTCGGGCTCATTGATTCTCACTTCCTGTAGGGCACGTTGAATCTCGGCTTTGACATCCTTTACCTCGGGTCGGTGGAGGGAGATGGCTTCGCCGATCTGGAATCCGATCGTGTAGACCGGATTGAGGGAGGTGCCAGGCTCTTGGAAGATGTAGGCGATGGCGCCGCCACGCACCTTGGCGAGTTTGTCCTCGGGTAGTTCCAGTAGGTTGACGCCGCCGAGCGTGACGGAGCCGGTCACGGTGCAGGTCGGGGCGGGCGGAAGTAGGCGGGTCAGGGCCAGCGCCGAGACCGATTTGCCGGAACCGGATTCGCCGACTACCGCTAGGACTTCGCCGGCCGCGATGGAGAAGCTGACGTCCTGGGCGGCGACGGTCGCGCGGTCACCGGCGTGAAAGGTGATGCAGAGGTCCTGTACTTTCAGGAGGGGCTCGGCGGACATGGGCGACACGTTAGGTCAGGGCTGGGGC
>CAIRLQ010000169.1 GCA_903879465.1 uncultured Opitutia bacterium
CCCGAAATACGGCTTCCGCAGGCGAACAAACGGCGACAGGTGAGTGACTTTCGGGCGCGGGGGGCGTCGGTCCGGCGAAGGCCGGCGCCTGTGCCGCGAGCCACAAGGCGCCGAGAAGATTGAGTGACCCATGGATGGCAGCCATCTGGGGGATAGTGAGATACGGCCACCCGAAGGCTTGCGTCGCCGTGTAGGCGAGCCCGAGCAGCAGGCCGGGCACAAGAAAACCGAACGGCACGCGACCGACCGCGGCGGGTGTCCGCGCAGCCCAGAGTAGAAAACCGACCGTGAAGAGGGTCGCACCAAGCACCTCGACCACGCCGGGTCGGAAGAGATTGTTACGCAAGGCGAAGCACAGTGCGGTCGCGCAAGCACCGGCGACGTAAAGCCAGATACCACTGTCCCGCGCCCGGGATGGCGGCAGCGAGCGTTCGGTCGCGGCCATAGCCAAAGGCAGAACGCCGAAGGTAATCGCAAAGTGGATGGTGGTCAAAGTAGCGAGCGGATCCGGGAAGCCCGCGAAGGTGCGGTCATAGCGTGACCACACCCAAGCGAGCGCGGCGACAAGTGGGCCAGTTGCCGCCATCATCTCCAAAAGACGGCGCGACCATGGCGCGAGATCATCGGAGAGAAAGCGGCGTAGCCCATGCGCACTGAGCCAGAGCGCAAACACCAGCGCCGGCGAGGCGGCCAACGCAGGCACGAGGCCCGGGCCGCCGCACAAGGTGTCCGCAACCAACCAAAGCACCAAGGCCGGTAATGCTATCCGCCTTAACCAAGCAGGGAAACTCTGGTCCAGGTGTTGCGCCCAGACCAAGGCGAACCAGAAGCAGAACGCTGCGATGATTTTGACCCAGTCGACGGAGGCGAGGAGCTCCATGTGCCCAGCCTAGGCCGATAAAATAGGCGGTCAAGGGAGGTCCCTTGCCGCCTAGGCTTCATTAGACCGGCTTTAGAGCTTCAGACCGAGTGCTTCAGAAGCGGTGGCGCGCTCTTCCAGTAGCTCTTTTTCAGTAATCGCAATCTTCTCCCTGGAGAAGGCATCCAGCGGAAGCCCTTGCACGATTTCCCAGGTGCCATCGGCTTTCGTGCGCAAGGGGTAGCCAAACATGATGCCGACGGAAATACCGTAGTCGCCCTTGGAAAGAACGGCGACGGAATGCCAATCGCCAGCGGGCGTTGGGACATGCAGGCTGCGCAGAGTATCAAGCGCGGCATTGGCGGCGGAGGCAGCCGAAGAAGCGCCACGGGCTTTGATCACGGCCGCACCACGCTTCTGAACATCGGAAACAAAAGTATCCTTGAGCCAGGCAGCGTCGCTGATGACCTGCGTCGCGGGCTTCCCGCCGATGGTAGCGTTCGTAAAGTCAGGATACTGGGTCGATGAATGATTACCCCAGATGGCGATATTCTTGACGGCGGAGTTATGCGCGCCGGCCTTACCCGCGAGCTGTGACTTGGCGCGATTCTCGTCGAGACGGGTCATCGCGAAGAAATTCTCGACCGGCAGGTTTCCCGCGGAGCGCAAGGCGATGAGAGCGTTGGTGTTGCAGGGATTGCCGACGACCAGAACCTTGACCGTCTTCTTCGCGCTGCGGGCGATGGCCTCGCCCTGGCCGATGAAAATCTTGCCGTTGATGCCGAGAAGGTCTTTGCGCTCCATACCATCCTTGCGAGGCACGGCACCGATAAGCAGACACCAGTCGGCATCCTTGAAGCCGACATCAAGGTCGCCAGTGGCGACGACATCAGTGAGCAAAGGGAACGAGCAGTCCTGCAGCTCCATCACCACGCCAGCCAAGGCGTTCAGGCCAGGCCCCACCTCAATCAAATTCAACGCAACCGGCTGGTCGGGCCCGAAGACGGCACCGGAAGCGAGACGGAAGATGGCGGCGTAACCGATGTTGCCGGCGGCGCCGGTGACCGCGACGCGAATGGGGGACTTGGAAGCCATAGAGGGATGCCTATCTAGGTTGGCCTACCCCTCGGAGTGAAGCGGAAACTAAAGTCCCAGTTCACCCTGCATCAAGTCATCGGCAGCCGGGGCGGACATACTATCCCGGACCAACTGGTGCAACGGGGCGGCCGAACGGCCGTCCTGCCCGCAGAGGGTGCGCAAGACCAGGGCCGCCGCCAAGGCATCATACAATGCACAATGATAGCGGCGCCGGGCGGGCGGGCAGTATTGAACCGCCAAAGTTTCCAGCTTGGGGCCGAGCCTCAGGCTCAAAATTAAGGACGAGAGGCGGAAGTCGCCCAAGCTCGGCGCCCAGGCCCGGGCTAGGCGGCACGTATCTATCCACGGCCCCCACTCGGCAACGGCGATAGCCTCACCCACGAAGGCAGGGACGGCCGAGGGTCGCGACCAAGTCGCCCGGAGTAGCCCCGTCTCAACCGCCGCATTATGGGCGGCTAATAATCCTGTCCTCCGCAAAGAGACCCAATGATCCCATTCGGACTCAAACGGCAACAGGCCCTTGAGATCCCTTGTGGCCAATCCGTGACACTGCGTATCGATGAGCGGCACGGGCTGTCGCGGTGCATGCAGGCGGGTCGAGGCCGTGATAATCTCCCCACGGAGCAGAGTCGCCACGCCGAACTCAACAACGCCCGTTGCCGGACTGCCCTCAAAATCAATGATGTGAATCGGGGTCTCAGACCAGACTGGGGAGGCGTTGCTCATCGGTTCAGCGCCACTCGTGCTTGGGGTAGCGACCTTTGAGTTCTTTCTTCACGCCCTCATACGACCCTTTCCAGAAGGCGTCCAGATCAACGGTGCGTTGCTGCGTGCGCCGAGCAGGCGATTGGATGCAGATAATCATGGGCACCTTGCCCAGACAAACACGTAGCTTACTGCCTGGGAAATCATAAAGCTCTTGGACAGTCGCTTCGATCTCGGCCTGGCCGTCGGCGGTATATTCAATCCGGGCAGGATGTTTCTTGCGCGGGAGAATCATCTTCTCCGGGCAATAAGTCTCCAGCGCCATGGCCTGCTCATGCGTCAGCCATCCGCGCACGACGCCGAAAACAGGCCGTTCGCGAATGTCACGATAAGCGACCGCCCCGGCGCACACTTCTTCGATCACCATTCGGCGAGCCGCCTCGTCGAAAAGCGGGATGCCGAGCTCAGGGCAGTGCTTCGAGAGGAAATTGACGCGACGAATCCAAGCGTCGACAGCACCGTCCCATTTTTCCAACTCCAGACGACCGGCGGCGACTTCGGCGGCAAGGATGCGGCTGGCGGCATCGGCAGGCGCATCATCGCGCTCCTTGGCCGCCAGCACGAGATCACGGAAGCGACGTTCGGTGCGAGTCACGACGCGCCGTTGATTCGCATCATACCGGACTTGATGGACGACGGAAAAATCTTCTGGGAATAATTCCTGAAGCCAGCTTTCTTCGATCGCCGTCGCCAATGAGAGGTACGTCGTGACACCGCCGCGGGCCTGGATCTCATCCACCTCGGCCGCGACCAATAGTTTTGCGTTCCGAATGGAGGATTCCCGGCGAAGTTCACCGCTGCGGCCATGCACCAAGGCGCAGCGCAAGGTGCCAGCATCCAGACGGACGGCCAGGCGGTCGGAAAACCCAAGCAAGATACAACGGCGCACCGACGCCGGATCAGCGATTCGGTCGGCGACGGGCAGGCCCTGCCCTTCCGCCAGGCGGAGGAACTGCTTGGCGGCCTGATCGGCCTGACGGGCCGCCTGGCCATGGACGCCAAAGCGATCACAGGCATCGGCGTCGAATTTCATCTCGGAGGCGCGTTGCAATAAGGCGAGGCGCGGGAAGAAATCGGATCCGTCGTCCTGCTCGACTGAATCACGCGCATTCTCAGTGCGATCATCGACTTTGCGGAAAAGAATATCCCTGCCCTGCGCCAGCCCGGCGATACGGCAGACTTCGTAGACGCAGTCCAGTTCGCCGGCCGCCAGCAGCATGCGGGCGTAACGAGGATGAGCGGGGAAGACCGACATACGCCGCCCGATCGAGGTTAGCTGGCCAGCCGCGTCAACCGCCCCAAGGTCGGCCAACACCGAAAGGGCTCGCAGCAAGGCCTTATCATCCGGTTTTTCGTACCAAGGGAATGTCGCCGCATCCCCCCAGCCTGAGGAAAGTAATAGCAGAATCGTCTCAGAGAGATCCACCCGGCGGATTTCCGGCACCTCGCGTAGCGGACGCGCTTCATGATCGGTCTGCGACCAAAGCCGAATACATCTGCCCGGCCCGGTACGGCCGGCACGGCCGGCACGTTGCTCCGCTGAAGCCTGTGAGATCGGCTCCACTAGAAGCGTGTCGATGCCGCGATGGGCGTCAAAGCGGGCGATGCGGGCCAGTCCTGCATCGACGACAGCACGGACCCCGGGAATGGTAAGTGACGTCTCTGCCACATTAGTGGCAACGATCACCTTGCGCCCGGGACTAGGCTTGACGGCCCGATCCTGTTCTTCTGGAGGCAGCTCGCCGTAGAGAGGAAGAATGTCCACGCCGCCAGATTCTGGAAGGTTCCTCACGGCTCCGATTGTGCGCATGATCTCATAGGAGCCGGGCATGAAGACGAGCACGTCGCCCTCGGCTTCTTCGCGGAGCAGCCGCCTGACCTGTTCGGCCGCCGCATCCCAAACCGGCCGGGTAGAGTTACGCGGAAGGTGTGTGTATTCGATATTAACCGGGAACGCCCGTCCATCGGCCGCCAGCGTTTCCGCCGAGCCAAGCCATTTGGCGACTGCTTCCGTATCCAAGGTCGCGGACATCGCCATGATTAGTAGATCTGGACGCCGCGTCTCCTGCAGCCGGCGAGCGAGGGCCAACGCCACGTCCGAATGCAGATTCCGTTCATGAAATTCATCGAATACGACGGCGCCCACACCCTTCAGTTCTGGGTCGGAAGCCATCTGCCGGAGAAGCAATGCCTCCGTCACGAACTTGATGCGGGTCTGGGCGGATTCCACGCGCTCGAAGCGGATCTGGTAACCCACTTCACCTCCGAGGCGGACGTCACGCTCCTGAGCGATTCGTGCCGCCAGTAGGCGAGCGGCAATGCGCCGAGGCTGCAAGACAACGATCTGCCCCTCGACGAGGCCGAGATCCAGCAGCATTTGAGGGATGCGCGTGGACTTACCGGAGCCCGTAGGCGCGCGCAGAACAATCCTGCGCACCCGACCGCAGGCGGCGGCAAGGCCGTCCGACAAAGTATCAATGGGCAACAGCTGCTTCATTTCACGTCGAGTTCGAGCAGGCGAGCGGACGCCTTGCCGTCGATGATGGTAATCCTCGCGAGGGTGACGGGAAGATTAAATCGGCGCGGGCCCGCGCTGCCGGGATTAATCCGCAGGACTGACCCATCAAGCGTGATCGTCGGCACATGGGTATGACCGGTGATGACAATGTCGGGCTCAAAAGATCCTTCATCGGTAGGACGATGCCCGTGATGCATGAGCACCCTGAGCCCGCCTACTAGATGCAGGCAGGTCAGTGGCAGCGTGTCATCGTCGTCACAATTCCCGGCCACTGCATGGCAGAGGCCAATCTCCGCCAACTGCGGCAGAATCAGTGGGCCACATACATCGCCCGCATGGAAGATCAGGTCACAGCCCTCCAGCGCGATCAGCGCCTCGGGCCGAAGCTGACCATGAGTATCGGAGATGACGCCGATTTCCAGAGACGCCGACACGTTCAAAGCGGCCGATGAAGTTTTCCTGCAGGCACTGCGCGCAAGGAGGTGAATTCCGCACCAATCGTATCCTTCAGCTTTTCTTTCAGCCCGGGCGGAAGAGCCTTAACTGCATCATGGAATTCCTTGTCGCCCGGGAAGGCCGACCTGCCCTCCTCGGCAACTGGGAGCGGCCCTCCGGCGATGTCAGGAAAAGAGAATGGCATGCTTGGGGGCGAAGGAGACACCCCCTCTTCTGGCGCACCCACCTCCAAGGGAGGCAAGGAGTCCTCGAAAGCACCCGTATCTTCGATCGGGATATCAGCGATGCGCGAAACCGTCGGCATGAGGGCCTCGGGGACCACAGCCGCGGCCGACAAAGTTTCCGGCACCGCCGGCGAAGTCTTTATTTTTTTTTGGCCGGGCTCCCGAGGGAGTCCAGCTGCGGCAGCGGAGATGTCTTTGATAAGGCTGTCTATTGACCTCGATCTACTTTGCTCGATCGCCTTGAGCAAAGTGACCTCAAAGTTCGCCCTTGGCGAAAGGCCATGGCGGATGCCCTGCTCCCCCTCCTGTAGACATTCGAGGAGGCGGACGAGCTGTTCGGTGGCCAATGATCCACCCAGCTGGGCACTGGCTCCGCCAGACTTGACGGAATCAAGCACCGCCGTGCGGACGCGAATCTGGAGATCGGCTAGGACACGCATGAGGTCGCGCCCTTCCGTATGAAACGCATCACAGAGGGCCAGGACGGCCTTGCCATCGCCGGTCGAGATAGCCCGGCTGAGGTCTGTAATCTGTTGGGCGGAAGCGAGTCCGTAAATCGACAAGACATCCGCTTCGACGATTTTCTTGCCAGAAAAAGAGATGATTTGATCGAGGATAGATTGCGAGTCGCGCATCCCGCCGTTGGCGAGCCGGGCGATAGCTTTCAACGCCTCGTTATCGGCGATCACGCCATCGGCTTTCACAATGCGGGTCAACTGCGCGGCGATGACCTCCTCGGAGATCGGATGGAATTCCAACCGCTGACAGCGCGAGGTAATCGTGGGGAGAATCTTGTCCGCCTCGGTCGTGGCTAAGATGAACTTAACCCAAGGCGGCGGCTCCTCCAGCGTCTTGAGGAGCGCGTTGAACGCATCTTTACTTAGCTGGTGGACTTCATCGATGATAAAGACCTTGAAGGGGCAATTGGCGGGTGAGAACTGACACTCATCGCGGATCTTCTTGGCGTCCTCGATGCTACGATTGGAGGCAGCGTCGATTTCAATGACGTCGAGGCAGTTGCCCTGCTCGATGGCGAGGCACACCGGGTCATCCAGGGAAAAATCGGGTTTCGGTCCGCCTGCGCAATTCAGGGCCTTGGCGAGGATGCGCGCCGTCGTAGTCTTGCCGGTGCCACGCGGCCCCACGAAGAGATAAGCGTGCGCCATACGCTTCGTCTCAAGGGCGTTGCGCAGCGTTTTGACGATGTGTTCCTGTCCGACGAGTTCGTCGAAACGGCGGGGGCGCCAGCGGCGCGCGATGACCTGGAAGCCGGAATCAGACACTGGCTTCTAGGTAAGGACGGTCGGTCGGAGTGTCAACGGGGCAAACCCGGATTATTCCCACTCGATGGTGGCCGGCGGCTTCGAAGAGACGTCATACACCACGCGATTGATGCCCTTCACC
>CAIRLQ010000170.1 GCA_903879465.1 uncultured Opitutia bacterium
CAGGAGCCAAGAATACAGCAGCATCGAACCGAAGGCCAACGGAGCGAAATGGGTCATGCCGAGTTGCCCGACCCATCTTTGTGTCAGGATATCGGACGACGCGAAGAGGAACGCCGCTAGACCACCGTAGAGTAAGCTGCGCAGAGCCCGTTCGCGGTCAGCTCGCCATTCACCACCGAGCAAGACCATCGCCACGCACGTCATCACCGTCGCAACCCAGATGGCTGGGGTCAGGGCCTGCCCCATCGTCAGCGCCGCCAAGAAGGCGACAAACAAGACCTTTGCTCCGAGCACTGGCGTGGCCACCGAGACATCGCCGCGACTGAGCGCCAGAAAGGTGAAATATTGTCCGGCAAAGAAGATTGCCCCCACAATGAGCGCTTGCAGGACAGCGATGAAAGTAAACGCCCCGCCCTGCCCGTCGTCGAAGAACCAAAAGGACTGAAACAGCGCCCCCATGGTCATGTTCACGACAAAGCCGATGCGCCACGGCCCAGCCCCCGCCTCCGTCGCACGCTTCAGGATGATAGCCGCCACGGCATAGCCGAAGCCGGACAGCAGCGGGAGCAAGGTTGCGGTGGTCGGATCGAGGGTCACGAGGTTACCAGCGGGGAGTAAAATACACTGCCGCGCAACCGCGGACTCACTCGTGGAAACGAATCCTCGGCTTCAGACCATCCTTCGGCTTCGCTCCATCCTTGGCCTTCGGTAAGCGCTCGGGGTCGCTCAACGAAGCACCGGACTGCAGTTCGGACTTCCCTTGCCACTTACGGTCAAGGCCGGAGCTACCAGGGCGGACCACCTCACGGCCCAACTTCGCATTCAAAGCATCCACGGCCTGCATGAGCCGCGCGCGGGCAGGATCCACGGGCGGTCCCATCCCTGGGAGCGTCGGCTGAATCTGATTCGATGGCGTCAGCCCTTGGAGGAGAATCCCCGCTTTCTTGTACAGGTAACCATCACGGCGGATACGGCGGAGGGCACGGCCGGCCGCGGCGCAGATTAAGCGGGCATCATCGGTGGGCGGGTCGAGCGGCTCCATCGCATCGGCCTTATACTGCTCCTGATCAATCCGATGCTTATTGGTGCCGAAGAAGACGACGACCGACGACGCGACTAAACGGTCTTCACGCAGTTTTTCGGCCCCGCGGGAAGCATGCGCGGAAATTGCTTCGGCTAGGTCGGATTCATCGGACACCGGACGGCCAAAGGAACGCGAGACCATGATGGTCTGGCGAGCGGCGGCGTCTTCGATGATTTCGTGGCAAGGAATCCCGCGTAGCTCCAAGGCCAGGCGCTCGCCGACGACCCCGGCGATTCGATGAATAAAGGCCGGATCACCCTCGGCGAGGTCAGCGGCAGTGAGGATGCCATGGGACCGCAAGCGGGCGCCGAGCCCAGGGCCCACGCCCCAGATATCCTCCGCCTCGACACCTCGCAAAAAGGCCCGACGGCCCTCGATATCAAACGGCACGACCAAACAACCACCTGCATCGGGGTCGGACTTCGCCCGTTCATTGGCCAGTTTGCACAGCACCTTCGTAGCGCCCATTCCCATGGACACCGCGATGCCAGTGCGTTTCAGCACATCGGTACGGATACGCAGCCCCAAGGCACGCGCATCGGCTTCAGGCATATCGGGAAAGCCCAGGAAGGCCTCGTCGATTGAGTAGGATTCGAAGTCACGTGCATGCTCGGCGAGAACAGCCATCACCCGCTCGGAGAACTCGCCGTAGACGCCGAAGTTGGACGAGAACACCTTGACGCTATGCGCCTCGCACACGCGCTTTACTTCGAAGTAAGGCGCCCCCATCGGGATGCCGAGACGCTTGGCCTCGCTAGAGCGCGCCACGACGCACCC
>CAIRLQ010000171.1 GCA_903879465.1 uncultured Opitutia bacterium
GGCGAAGTCCTTCGTCAGCGCGTTGCGACTAGCCATGAGGGTCAGCTCGCGGCGGTGCAGCAGTGGGGCGTGCGGGAAAGTCAGGTCCTGCTGCGTGATGCCCACATAGACCACGCGGGCGGCAAAAGTGGCATAAGCGAAGCAGGCCACCATCGACTTATTGCTGCCGGTGGCGTCGATCACGACATCGGCCAGCTGGCCGTTCGTGAGGGCAGCGAGCGCGGCGACCTCCGAGCCATCTCCCTTTGCCTGAATCACAGCATCGACCTTCATGACATCGGTGCAGAACTTCAAGCGATCCGCGTTCATGTCCATGACGACGCACTTCGCGCCGGAGACCTTGACGAACTCGACGGCCGAAAGGCCGATTGGGCCCGCGCCGATGACCAGGACGGTCTCACCGGCCTTAGGGGCGGCGCGGTCGACGGCGTGGCAGCCGATGGCGAGCGTCTCGACGAGCGCGAGCTGGTCGTAGGAAAGCTTCGTGGAGATGTGCAGCTTGCGAGCCGGGAGCAGAAACTTCTCCGCCATGCCGCCGTCGCACATCACGCCGAGCGTCTTGTGGTTCTCGCAGCAGTTCGTGAAACCGCGGCGGCAGCTGTAGCACGTCTGGCAATTGATGTAAGGCTCCACCGAGCAGCGGTCGCCGTTTTTTACATTCGTC
This sequence comes from uncultured Opitutia bacterium, assembly GCA_903879465.1. Taxonomy (GTDB): domain Bacteria; phylum Verrucomicrobiota; class Verrucomicrobiia; order Opitutales; family UBA953; genus UBA953. Next base: position 665 of record CAIRLQ010000171.1, read on the forward strand.
ACGCCTGGTCCGACTGCGATCACTTCGACACCGAGCTCATGACCTGGGATTCGTGGGTAGGAATAAAAAGGCATTTTCCCAAGATAGCCTCCGTAATCGGTACCGCAGATTCCAATGCGGTGCACGCGCACGACTGCCTCGCCCGGACCCGGAGCCGGCGGTTCCGGAATGTCGATACGGACAAACTGCTGGGGCTGGTCGAGACGAATGGCTTTCATCGACTTAGTTATTTTCCTTGAGACCTTCGAGGTGACCGAGGTTTTTCACTGGAGCAAATATTTGCAGGACTTCCGTGAGCAGCTGGCGGTCGACCGGCTCCTCCGCCCACTTGGCCCAGTTGCGGATGTTGACGGGGTTTGCGCTGCCCGAGACCGTCGTGGCGATGTCTTCGTGCATGAGCGAGAACTGCAACGCCACCTTGGCGATATCAACTCCCTTGGAGGCGCAATGGGCGGCGGCGGCGCGGGCGGCGGCCTTGACGTTCTCTGGCTCCTTGAGCCAGGCCGGGAGCGGGGCGTTGGTGAGTAAGCGTGCGCTGAAGGGACCAGCATTCATCACGCCGATGCCCTTGGCCTTCAGATAGGGCACCGTCTCGTCGGCGAAACGGGTGTTCTGCAGTGTGTATTGATTATAACTCAGCACGCAGTCCACATCGGTCTGGTCGCAGATGAATTTGAAGATTTTCTGCGGATAGCCGCTGAAACCAAAGGCGCGAATCTTCCCAGCCTGCTTGGCTTTACGCAGGGCGGGAATCGTCTCATCGACGATCTGCTGCATGGGGACGAATTCGATGTCGTGACACAGGGCGATATCGAGATGGTCGGTACCGAGACGGTGTAGGGAGACGTCGATGCTCTCCGCCACGCGCTTGGTGCTGAAATCAAAATGCGGCAGGTCGTAGCGACCTACTTTGGTGCATAGCGTATAACTGTCGCGCGGAACGCCGCGGAGGGCGATCCCCAGGAGCACTTCGGACATCCCTCGTCCGTAGAAGGGCGAGGTATCGATGAAGTTAAGCCCGCAGTCGAGGGCGACCTGGACGGACTTCAGGGCGTCGTCGAGGGCGACGCTACGGAATTCCTGGCCGAGCGACGAAGCGCCAAAGCTCAGGATGGGAAGATTGATCCCGGTCTTACCGAGTGGACGGGTTTTCATGGTGTGAAAGTTCAGGCCGTGCGGCAGCCGACGGTGAGGAGTACGTTGCCCCAGAGGGCCTGGTCGCCGGTCTGGATGGTGAGGATGTGGTCAGCGGACTCGACCGCCTTGTAGAAATCCCACTTAAGAATCGGCTGCAGTTCGAGCTTCAGGCCCGAGGCCTTAACTTCCTGACGGAACTCAGCCCAGACGGGCGGCTCACCCTTCTGCGCGTAGGAATCATCGGCCGGGATGCCCATCGTGTTGACGGCGTCGACCGGCACGGCGCTGAGTACCGCACGAAGAACCTGGGCGACCGTCGGGATGCCCGGCGAGAGATTCAACGAGACCAGTTCGGCATTGGGGCCGCGCTTCGTCCAAGCGGGATAATTACCATCGGCGATGAGAATCACCGAATGGTGGCCGGCGCGGCCGAGTACTTCGTTGATCTTAGGATGGATGAGCTGGTGCTTGAGCATGGTCTTAGCGGGGTAAATATTGGCGGATGGCCTTAATGGTCTGCGCGGCGGCGGCTTCGGAGTCGGGCAGTGGGAGGATTTCTCCCGAAAGATAGCCGTTAAACCCGATGGATTGTAGAGCTGCGACAACGGAGGCGGTTTCGGTGTGCCCGAAGCCGATGGCCCGACGGTTACTATCGGCGAAATGGACATGACCGACATGGCGGCCGCAGGCGCGTAAAGTCTCCCCGTTCGAGATTTCCTCAATGTTCATGTGAAACAGATCGCAGAGTAGCTTCACGTTATCTGTCTTCAGCGTCTCGAAAAACTGGGCTGCATCCAACTGGCGGTTAAGCAGATTGGTTTCGTAGCGGTTCAACGCCTCATAAAGGAGAGGCACTCCGTGCTGCTGAGCGTGCGCACCCAGGTCTTCCAGGGCCTCGGCCAGCCAGGCGAGCGCCTGTTCGCGCGAGACGTCTCCTTCAGCCTTGCCCTGCATCGAGCCGATAATGGCGGGCGCCTTGAACTCACCGCCGAGGTCGATCATCGCCCGGATGAATTCGCGGGCCTGCCGACGGATGGCCGGATCGGCGTGCGTCAGGTGCCACTTGTGGACGAGCCAGCCGCCACCGGTACCGAAAGCGGCGACGACGAGCCCGTGCTTCTTCAGCAAGGCGTGCAGTGCGGGCCGATCGATAGCGGCCGCCGAAGGGGCGAAAATCTCGATGGCGTCAAACCCGAGCCTCGCGGCGGAGGCCGCGGCGGCGTCGAGTCCGTCCCAATAGACGAACGGTCCGCCCTTAGCCTGGGCAACGAGTGAAACCGTGATCGCAGTTTTAATCACAAGGGAACTCTGTCCGCTCCGCGAGGAGGGGCAAGTTCCGCTTAAATGACTTTAAACGAAAAACGGCGAGTCACCGCCGAGAAACGGCAACTTACTCCGACAAGCCCGGCGAAGAGCGGCCCTTCACCAGACGCTGCACGAGCGCGAAACGGAGAATCTGTTCCATCTTCGCAATCTCGACAGGGTCGATATCCTTCTGGCCGCGTGCGGCCTCCACGGCCTCACGGGCGCGGGCTTCAGCATTCTCGACGGCCTTCAAATCAATCTTGGCTTCATCAATCGCCGCTTCGGTGACGA
>CAIRLQ010000172.1 GCA_903879465.1 uncultured Opitutia bacterium
CATCATGATACCGAAGTCGAGGAAGTCGGCCACGCGACCCGCGCGTTCGAGTTCCGGGGCGAGGGCGTCGCCGGAGCCGACGACCTTCACATTCTTCCAGAAATCTTCGCGCAATGCCTGGAGGTCGGCGACAGCCTGGGTGAGGCCGGCCTTATCGCGGGCCATGCCGCACTTTTCCCAGGTGATCTTGCCGAGCGCCTTGTGATACTGTCGGGGCGACTTCGTGCCGTTGATCGAAAGCAGCTTTGCGACGCGGTCGTTGACGTCTTTCGTGACGGCCTTGAATTCCGCGGCTTCCTTGGAGGGGCGGCTGCCGATCGGCACGCCAGCGAGGTAATCCGTCACCGTATAAGGCAGCACGAAATAGCCGTCGGCGAGGCCTTGCATGAGCGCGGAGGCACCGAGGCGATTGGCACCGTGGTCGGAGAAGTTGGCTTCACCGCCGACGAAGAGACCCGGGATATTGGACTGCAGGTTATAATCTACCCAGAGGCCGCCCATCGTGTAGTGCACGGCAGGGAAGATGCGCATCGGCTGCTTGTACGCGCTCTCACCCGTGATGTTCTCATACATGTCGAACAGGTTGCCGTAACGGGCGCGAATTTCAGGTTCACCGAGTCGCTTGATGGCGGCGGAGAAGTCGAGGTACACGCCGAGGCGCTTTCCGTCGACCATCTGGCCGACGCCGCGACCTTCGTCGCAGACTTCCTTCGCGGCACGTGAAGCGATGTCGCGCGGGGCGAGGTTACCGTAGCTCGGGTATTTGCGTTCGAGGAAATAATCGCGGGCCTCTTCCGGGATCTCCGCGGCGGGCTTGGCGCAATCGGCCTTGTGCTTCGGGACCCAGACGCGTCCGTCGTTGCGAAGCGACTCGGACATCAGGGTGAGCTTCGACTGGTCTTCGCCGTGCACCGGAATGCAGGTCGGGTGAATCTGCGTGTAGCAGGGATTGGCGAAGCCCGCGCCGCGGCGATGCGCGCGGAATGTCGCGGTGACGTTGCAACCCTGCGCGTTGGTCGAGAGATAGAACACGTTGCCATAGCCGCCCGTGCAGACCACGACGACATCGGAAGCCCAGGATTCGACGGCGCCCGTGACGAGGTCGCGGGTGACGATGCCCTTCGCTTTGCCGTCGACCAGCACGAGGTCGAGCATCTCATGGCGGGTATACATTTTCACCGTGCCGAGGCCGATTTGGCGGGAGAGTGCAGAGTAGGCGCCGATCAGGAGCTGCTGGCCGGTCTGGCCGCGCGCATAGAAAGTACGCGAGACCTGAGCGCCGCCGAAGGAGCGATTGGCGAGCAAGCCTCCGTATTCGCGGGCGAAAGGCACACCCTGCGCGACGCATTGGTCGATGATGTTGGTCGAGACTTGCGCGAGGCGGTAGACGTTGGCCTCGCGGGCGCGGTAATCGCCACCCTTAATCGTGTCTTGGAAAAGACGGCGCACGCTGTCGCCGTCGTTCTGGTAATTCTTCGCGGCATTGATACCACCCTGAGCGGCGATCGAGTGGGCGCGGCGCGGGCTGTCTTGATAGCAGAAGCAGGAGACCTCGTAGCCCATCTCGGCGAACGAAGCGGCGGCAGCGG
>CAIRLQ010000173.1 GCA_903879465.1 uncultured Opitutia bacterium
AGGCAGACGAGCCCGAGCTTGTGCAGGGTTTTCATGGGGAGGGCCTCATTGGAGGCATTTCCCAGACGCGGGCGAGTGTTTTTAACTCCGGTCCAGTGACCGGTAGTGAATCGCCTCTAATAAGTGCGAGGTGGCGATGCGTTCGGCCCCGGCCAGGTCGGCGATAGTCCGGGCGACGCGAAGAATACGGTCGTAGGCCCGGGCGGAGAGGCCGAGTTTCTCCATCGCCTGCTGGAGCAGGTCGCCCTGGGCTTGCTCCAACGCGCAATAATCCCGGAGCTCCCGCCCGCCGAGGAGCGCGTTGCAGCCGCCGACGCGGCCGTCGAAGCGTAGTCTCTGACGCCCGCGGGCGGCTTCGACCCGCGCACGCATCGCCGCCGAAGGTTCGCCCGGTTGGGCAGATCGTAGTTCCTCGATGGAGAGCGCCGGTGCTTCGATTTGGATATCGATACGATCGAGAAGAGGTCCAGAGATCTTCGCGCGATATTTCCGGACCTGCATCGGCGAGCAGCGGCATTCGCGTTGGCGGTCGCCGAGGTGTCCGCAGGGGCACGGGTTCATGGCCGCCACGAGCATCAGGCGGGCGGGCAGGGTGACCTTTGCCGCGGCGCGGGAGACCGTGACTTGGCCGTCTTCGAGCGGTTGGCGAAGGACTTCGAGCGCGGAGCGGCGGAACTCCGGGAGTTCGTCAAGGAAGAGTACGCCCCGGTGGGCGAGCGAAACTTCGCCGGGTCCGGGAATCGCGCCGCCGCCGATGAGGCCGATGTCGCTGATTGTGTGATGCGGGGAGCGGAAGGGGCGCTGCCAACATCTTGCGATATCGTTCATTGCCGCGCCGGCGGCCGAATGTACCCCGAGAATCTCCAGGAGTTCCTCGGCGTCGGGCGCGGGGAGGATGGTCGGAATTCTCTTCGCGATGAGCGACTTGCCCGAGCCGGGCGGCCCGATCATAAGAAGATTATGACCGCCGGCGGCGGCGACTTCCACGGCCCGGCGGAGGCCGGTCTGGCCTTTTACTTCAGAAAAATCCGGCGAGGGTTCGGCAGACGAGCTGAGCGTGATGATGGTGGGACGGAGCGGTGCCACCTCGGCTTCGCCAGTGAGGAAGCGGAGGGCGCCGTCCAGCGAGTCGGCCGGAATCGAGTCGATGCCCCCGACCAGCGCGGCTTCTTCGGCGGAAGCGCGCGGCAGAATGACGCCGCGCATGCCTGTTCGGCGCGCGAGGATGGCCATCGCTACGCCGCCGCGCACCGGCCGCGTGCCGCCGCTCAAGCCGAGTTCGCCGGCGATTAGGTAGTGCTTGAGGAATTCCCGATTTAATTGCCCCGTCGAAGCCGCGATGCCGAGGGCGATGGGTAGGTCGTAGATCGCACCTTCTTTCTTCAGGTCGCCCGGGGCGAGGTTGATGGTCGTGCGGGTCTCTGGTAGTCTGAGTCCACTATTCTGCAGTGCGGACTGCACGCGCTCCTCCGATTCCTTTACCGCCGCGTCCGGTAGGCCGACCAGCCAGAGGCCGAATTCGCCCATCTCTCCGGAGTTGACCTCGATCTCGACCGGGACGGCCTCGACCCCGACGAGCGCGGCGGAACGGATGACGGAAAGCATGTGTGAGGGCAGGGGGAAGCGGCGACCCCTACAATCTTCGACGACTGGGGCTTAAATCTTAGAATAACCGCCCATGCTGGGTGGTTTCCCTTGGCAACAAGCGCATGAAACGCCTGTCTGAATCACACCCCTATGTCTTCACGGTTAAGTATCCTCGCTGCTTTACTGCTCCCTTTGGTGGCGGTTCCGGCCATTGCTCCCTTTCTCGATAAGCATTGTGTGGAGTGTCATGACGCCGAAACCAAGAAGGGCGGGCTAGACCTGACTTCGTTGGGGGCGGATCTCAGCCAGCCCAAGACTTTTGAAGCTTGGGTGAAAATTTTTGACCGCTCTTCGAGTGGAGAGATGCCGCCCAAAAAGAAGCTGCGACCGGAGGCGGCTCAACTGAAGGCTTACGTCGGAGGCCTCTACGGAATGCTTAGCTCCTTTGATGCGGGTCGGGTTGCCACCCAGGGTCGGGCGGTCGACCGCCGGATGAATCGGTTCGAGTATGAGAACGCCTTGCGCGATTTACTCCGATCTCCTTGGTTGGATATCAAAGAGATTCTGCCCGAGGATACGGAGGCCTTTCGTTTTAATAAGTCCGGTCAGGCCCTCGACGTCTCCCATGTCCAGTTGCAGCGTTACATGACCGCCGCCGAAGAGGCGTTGAGGTCAGCCTTTATTTCTTCGGTCGAGAAACCCGATACCTCGCCTCGTCGGTTTTACGCCCGCCAGCAGGGTAGTTATACGGCCAAGATGAAGTTTTCGGAATTCAACACGGCTCCTGAGCGGGCGACGTTCCCGACGCTTGGATTCGCCGGTCAGCCCGCCGTACGTCGCGGTGAAGTTCCAGTGTCGGTCGGCAAGGGTAATCCCAAGGTGCGAGATGAAGAGGGTGTGGGGGTCGTGCATGGTGCTTATGAACCTGTGGAGCCTAACTTCGCGAGTTTCCGGGCGACGGTGGCCGGTCGCTATAAGGTACGTCTTTGCGGTCACACCGTCTGGGTTGGGCCAGGCAAGCCCACCGCCAAGGGTGCGGCCCGCTGGTATATTCCTGATTTGGACGATATCTCCAAAGGACATCGTCCGGAGCCTGTCACTGTCTATGCGCTTACGCCGCCGCGAGTTTTACGTCGCATCGGCAACGTCGATTTCAATCCCGAGCCGACCATCAATGAGCTCGATGTCGCGCTGAAGGCTGGCGAGACGATTCAAATCGATACGGTCCGATTCTTTCGTTCCCGTCCCGGGGCCAGCCGCTTCCAGAATCCATTGGCGACGCCCGAAGGGCAGCCTGGCATGGTGATGCGTTGGATTGAAGTCGAGGGTCCGCTGGCGCCGGCCTGGCCTGCCGCGCCGTACGCGGTACTTTTCGATCATCTTCCCGTGAAGCGGGTGCCTGGTTCGTCGCTGACTTTCGAAGTAGAAACTCAGGATCCGGCTAAGGATGCGGAACGACTGCTGCGCCGTTTCGTACAGGCCGCCTGTCGTCGTCCGCTGACGCCTGCCGAGGAGCTGCGATTCCTGCCCGTCATCCAGAACGCGATGAAATCAGGCAGCACGTTCACCGAAGCGATGATCACCGGTTATATCGCCGTGCTTTGCTCGCCCACGTTCCTTTATCTGGACGAGAAGCCGGGTCGTCTGGATGACTTCGCCCTGGCTTCGCGCTTGGCATATTTTCTCTGGAATTCCCCGCCGGATGACGAGCTACGTCAATTGGCGGCGAAAGGAAAGCTGCGCGAGCCTGCCGTCCTGAGCGCCCAGGCGGATCGCTTGCTGGCTGACGCACGTTCCCAGCGTTTTGCGGATACCTTTACGGATTATTGGCTCGATCTCCGCAAGGCTGGCTCGAATGACCCCGATTCCATTCTCTACCCGGACTATTACCTCGACGACCATCTGGTCGAGTCGGCGCGCGATGAGAGCCACCTGACATTCGCCGAACTCATCCATGCGAATCTCCCCGTGCGTAATATTGTCGACGCCGATTTCGTCTTCGTCAACGAGCGGCTCGCTGCTCTTTATCAGTTGCCGCCAGTCAAGGGGGCGAAACTCCAGAAGGTGAAGTTGCCCAACGATAGTATGCGCGGAGGCTTCATGACGCAGGCCGCCGTGCTCAAGGTTACCGCCAATGGTACCACGACTTCGCCGGTGACGCGCGGCGCCTGGATCATGGAGCGTGTGCTGGGGCGGAAGCCCCCACCGCCGCCCGCAAGCGTGCCTGCGGTGGAGCCTGATACCCGGGGCGCCGTCACCATCCGACAGCAGCTCGATAAGCATCGGAAATTGGAATCCTGTTCCGCGTGCCATACTAAGATCGACCCTCCCGGTTTCGCACTGGAGAATTTTGATGTTATGGGGGGATTTCGCACCAATTACCGGGCCATCGACGGCAAGACCCCGGATGTCGGTATTGGTAAGAACGGCCAGAAGTTCGCTTTCCATTCCGCGCTTCCGGTGGAGTCATTCGGCGAGCTCGATGGCAAGAAGTTCAAGGATATCCGTGAGTTCAAGAAGATTGTGGCCGCGGATGACCGCCAGTTGGCTCGTAACTTACTCGGTCAACTCACTGTTTACGCCACGGGCGCGGCCGTTGGGTTCGCTGACCGGACTAAGCTCGAGGCTATACTCGATGCCAATGCTTCGACGCACTACGGCGTGCGCAATCTGGTGCAGGGGCTTGTCACCAGCGATCTTTTCCTTAACAAGTAAGCCCAGCCCCATGTCCAATCTCCCTGGAATTTCTTCTGCGAACGCGCCTTACGTGGCTTTCAATCGTTCGGTCTCCCGGCGTCGTTTCCTGGCGGGCACGGGCGTGCTACTCGCCTTGCCGATGCTGGATTCAATGACGCCTGCATTTGCCGCCGCTTCTCCTGAGGTGGCCAAGCCCCGACGCATGCTGGGGATTTGCAATAATCTTGGTTTGGTGCCCGAATACTTCTTTCCCAAAGGCGCGGGTACGGATTACAAGCCGTCGATCTACCTCGAGCTACTCAAAGAGCATCGTAAGGACTTTACGGTTTTCTCCGGCGTTTCCCATCCGGATGTCGACGGCGGTCATCCGGCCGATAACTGTTTCCTGACGGCTGCCCCGCATCCGAGCAGCGGCGGATTCCGTAATACCATCTCTCTCGATCAGTTCATGGCAGAGCGCATCGGACATATGACGCGTTATCCTTCGATGACCTTGGGTGTGAATTGCTCCCGCGGTTCCCGTAGTCTTTCGTGGACCGCCGGTGGGGTCATGATTCCCACGGAAGAGAAGGCCTCGGAGGTCTTCCGGAAAATGTTCATGGGTGGCTCCGCCAAGGAGGTTGCCGCGCAAGAGCGTCGGCTTGAACTCGGCCAGAGCATCCTCGACGCCGTCGGTGGCCAGGCTGGCGAACTCCGTCGCTCGATGGGTGCGCCGGATCGCGACCGCCTGGACCAATATTTCACCAGTGTGCGCGAGCTCGAACAGCGCATGCAGATGTCGAAGGAATGGGAAAAGAAACCCCGTCCGGCAGCCACGACGTCCGCGCCACTCGATCCCAGCAGCCCGAAGGAGTACATGGATAAAGTCCGACTGATGTATGACATGGCTCGCCTGTGTTTTGAGACAGATTCCTCACGGGCTGTCACCCTTATGCTCGACAGTGTGAATACTCCTGCACTCGACATTGATCATGTCCACACGACGACCGATGGTTACCATAGCCTCTCGCACCACGGAAAGTCCGACAAGAAACTGGGGCAACTTAAGCAGATCGATAGCATGCACATGCGCTTGTTGGCGAAACTGATGGAAGACCTGAAGACCTCGAAGGAGGACGG
>CAIRLQ010000174.1 GCA_903879465.1 uncultured Opitutia bacterium
GCTTCACCGTGCGTCATCGAACGGACGACGGTGAGTTTGTTCATAATCTTCGCGATGTTGACGAATTTTTCGCCGACATATTCACCAGGCACGGAAGTCTTAATCGGCGTGTAAGGGCCGCGGTAATCAGGAGAAGCGAAGGGCTTCGGATCCCACGACTCGTGCTGCGCCATGCCGCCCGGCAGATAAATATGGATGATGGAGTCAGCCATCGCATTGAAGGACTCGACCTTCGGAATCTCCGCGGCCTGGAGGCGGAGCATATTCGGCAGACTCAGTCCAAGCGAACCGATCATGCCGATTTGCATGAACTCGCGGCGGCTCAACGCGGAGAGAACATCGGGGTGATTACCTTCACAATTACGGTGGAGTTTCATGGGGAGGGGGGTTGTGGTTAAGACAGGGGCATGGCTGGGAAGTTGCGAATAAATTGCGTGAAATTTTCATCTTGGGCGGGCATCGACTAAAAGACTGAAATCGGTCTTATATTAAATTATATGAGCGATTTGGTCCAATCTACCTTTTGACAGGGGCCAACTCCCCTAATACAAAACGTCCACGCCCCCTACCCACCTTACCTATGACCACACACGACGCCACTCCCGCCGAGGAACCAAAGAGCCTGACTTGGGGGTTCCGACTCGTCCTCATCGCCTCGGCGCTCTACATCGCCGGCTGTTCGGCCTTCTTCTCTGTCCGCGGCTTGGGCTTACTCTTTGTGGGCTCCGAAATTCCCGTCATGGTGATGGCCGCCTCATTAGAGGTCGGCAAACTGGTCGCGGCTTCTTTCCTCTACCGCTACTGGGATCTGATCAACGGCGTGCTGCGCTTTTACCTGACCCTCGCGGTCCTGGTGCTCATCGCCATCACTTCGCTTGGTAATTACGGTTACCTCGCGCGTGCCTACGAAAAGACGACAACCCAGATTCAGCGTAATGAGCTGGAAATCGCGGCCGTTGAAAAAGAAATCGTTGAGGTTCAGCACCAGATCGACGACTCCCGCGGCAAGAACTCCCGCCTCAGCAGCGCCAGCCGTGAGGACCTCGCCAAGGCCCAGACGCGGCTGACCCAGGCCAACGAATCCCTCAACGCCTCGCTCGCCCGCCTACAGGAACAGCGCAAAGCGATCAATGATCGCCGCACTTCCGACCTTTCGGCGCCGACACAGCGTGCCAACGAGCAATCCGCCACCATCGCAAAATCCATCGCCGCCGAGGAAGCCTCCGCCGCCAAATCACTGGCCTCCGAAGAAGCCACCATCGCGGGCCTCAACGAACGTATCAAGGTGCTCGATCAAGCCGTCACGGCCTACACCTCTCAAGGCACCACCAGTCAGTACATCTTCTTCGATAAGGACAACGTGAAGAAGGGCCAGGATCTGCGTGAACAACAGAAGCCCGAGCGCGATGCCATCACCGCTAAACTTGTCGACTCCGGCGCGCGCCTCGAACGCATCCGCACAGACTCTAACAACCGTATTACGGCCCTCCGCACGGAACAGTCCCGCCTCAACGCCGATAGCGGCAAGGAAGTGTCGGCGCTCCGCCAGCAGTTCGCCGACGAACTCGCCCGCGTCGATGCCGAAGAAAAAGACCTCCGTAAGACCGGTGCGGCCACCATCACCGACCTCGAAAAGCAGCTGGCTTCGCTCCAAGAGCAGGGTCAGGGCAAGGTCACGATGAGCGACTCGGAGATTGAAAAACTCCACAAGACCGTCGCCGAACGCAACAAGCAGATCCACGACCTGCGCGACCAAATCGCCGCCTCTGATATCGGCTCCTATCGCTTTGTGGCCCGCGCCTTCGACGCCGAAGCCGATGACGTCGTCAAGTGGCTGATGCTCGCACTCGTTGCGGTGTTCGACCCGCTCGCCGTCACGCTCGTCGTCGCCTTTAATATGGTCGTCCAAGGCCGCAAAAAGCGCCGTTCTGAAGCTAGCTCCTCGACCGCCGGTAGCGGCGGCGCCCACACCGCCCGCCCCTGGGCCGCCTGGGAAATCACGATTGTCGCGATTCTTACTTCCGTCCTCGCGCTCATTCTCGCCTGGATCTGGATTACCGAACGGAACACCCAGACCAGCCATTCGAACGTCGGCACGGCGAGCGTTATCCCGGGCGACAGCTTCGCCGTGGTCACTTTTCGGCCCGACGACCTCCGCCAGAAAAGTAATAAGGCCTTCCCCGAGTGGCTCGAACGCACGGGTGGCAAAGGTATGTCCGCCGCCTTCGCCGAACTCCTGAAGAGTGGCCTCGACGCCCACTCCGAAATCTACGCGTTCGCCAAGTTTCCCAGCACCATCGGTGCCTCGGCCAGCACCGATCACCCAGCGATGCTCTGCGGCGTAGTCATCCACGTGACCAACCCCTCCATCGCCGAAGCCGCGCTTTCGCGCATCGCCGACCAGATGAATAACATCATCCGCGGCGAAACCGGGCGACCGCCGTCGAATCTCACCCGAAGTCGGTCCATGATCAAACATGGGGAGGGCCGTTACATGGACCCTGAAGGCGGGTTTTTTACCTTTGGTCTGACGAACCGGACCGCCATCATCTTAGTTGA
>CAIRLQ010000175.1 GCA_903879465.1 uncultured Opitutia bacterium
CCTTGCACAAAACCCTTGAAACGCCCTCCCGGAGGAGGCATTTTACGGGCCTGTCAGTCTTTAGGCGCGGTAGCCAAGTGGTAAGGCCGGGCTCTGCAAAAGCCCCATGCGTCGGTTCAATTCCGACCCGCGCCTCCAGTTTAAACAAGCAGGGCGTCCCAACTCGGGACGCCCTGCTTCTTAACAGACCCGCGGCCTTAGCGGATGGTCTTGCTGAGGTTAGCCACGCCGTTGACCTTGGAATTCACGCGTAGCCGCAAGCCGTTGAGGCGGATGAAACCCGTGGCGTCATCCTGATTGTAGGCCTTGGTCGGGTCGGCCTCCATCGTAGCGATGTGCGGGTTGTAGAGCGAACGCGGGCTCTTCCGGCCAGCGACATACACGCTACCCTTGTAGAGCTTCACGCGCACGGTGCCGGAGACGTTGCGCTGCGACTCGGTGATCAAGGCCTGGAGGGCGAGACGTTCCGGGGCGTACCAGAAGCCGTTGTAGACAAGCGTGGCGTAGCGCGGAACGAGCGAATCACGCAGGTGCATGACTTCGCGGTCCATGGTCAGCGACTCGATCTGGCGGTGGGCGAAATGGAGGATGGTGCCGCCTGGGGTTTCATAGACGCCGCGGCTCTTCATACCGACGAAGCGATTCTCAACCATGTCGACGCGGCCGACGCCGTGACGACCGCCAAGCTTATTCAAGGTGCGCATGACGCCGAGGGGATCGAGCTTCTTACCGTTGACGGCGATGCAATCGCCCTGACGGAACTCGAGTTCGACATACTCCGGCTTATCCGGGGCGTCTTCGGGCGCAACAGAGAGCTTGAACATCGCCTTGTTCGAAGGATGGAAAGCATCCATCCAAGGATCTTCGAGAATACCGGCCTCGTAGGAGATGTGCAGGAGGTTGCGGTCAGAGGAATAAGGCTTCTTGGCGCTGGCTTCGACCGGGATCTTATTATCAGCGCAGTACGCAATCATCTCGGCACGGCCAGGGAAGTCCTTGCGGAAGGCCTCATTACGCCAAGGCGCGATAATCTCGAGATCAGGGGCGAGCGCAGCGCAGGTGAGCTCGAAGCGAACCTGGTCATTACCCTTACCCGTGGCGCCGTGAGCGATGGCGGTCGCGCCTTCTTTGCGGGCAATCTCGACCATGCGCTTGGCAATGAGCGGGCGGGCTATGGAAGTGCCGAGGTAATATTGTCCTTCGTAGATGGCGCTGGCCTGCATCATCGGGAAGATAAAATCGCGGGCGAACTCAGCCTGCAGATTGTCGACGTAAAGCTTCGATGCACCCGTCTTCATCGCCTTCTGCTTGAGTCCTTTAAGTTCATCCTCCTGGCCGATATCAGCGCAGAACGCGATCATCTCGGCGTTGTGCTTATCCTTGATCCAGGAAAGGAGGACGGAGGTATCGAGGCCACCGGAGTAGGCCAGGACGATTTTCTTCTTCTTGCTCATGTGTGGTGGGTAAAATCAGCCGCGTTGCGCGGCGAGGTGGGCGAGGATGGCCTTCTGCACGTGCAGGCGGTTCTCGGCTTGGTCTAAAATAATGCTCTGCTTGCTCTCCAGCACTTCGGCCGACACTTCCTCGCCTGGGTGAGCCGGCAGGCAGTGCATGAAATAGGCGGAGTGCTTGGCCTGTGCCATCAGCTGCGCGTTGACCTGGTAAGGCTGCATGATGCGCAGGCGCTGGGCCTTCTCGGCCTCCATGCCCATACTCACCCAGACGTCGGTGTAGACCATGTCGGCGCCCTTCACCGCAGTGGCGGGATCGGTCGAGAACGTGAAAGTCTCCGACAACCCGTCCTTCTTGAGCTGGTCGCGAATCTCTGACCCAGGCTCATAACCGGAGGGGCCGGCGAGCGCGATCTCGACGCCGAGAGCGGCGCCGCCGAGCACGAATGAATTGGCCATGTTGCAGGCGGTGTCGCCTAGAAAGGCGACCTTCTTCCCTTTCAATGAAGCCGCATACTGCTCCGGCTGGCCGGGCACGAAACGCTCCGCCAGCGTGAACATATCCGTCATGAACTGGCACGGATGCAGGAAGTCGGACAGCGCGTTGACGATCGGCATCGTGCCGCAGCGGGCGAACTCCTCAAGCAGGCTGTGCTCATGACAACGGATGACCATGCCGTGGAGGTAACGTGAAAGGACGCGGGCGGTATCCGCGACGGTCTCGCCACGGGAGATCTGCAGGTCGTCGGCGTTAAGCATCACCGGCAGGCCGCCGAGCTCATGGACGCCGACCTGGAACGAAACGCGGGTGCGGGTGCTCTTCTTAAAAAACATTAGGCCCCAGGACTGACGGGCTAGGGCGACTGCGTCCGACTTTCCCCGGCCAGCCTTGAGAGCGGCGGCCGCGGCGAAGACCTGGGCCGTTTCGGCCGCGGTCAGATCGGTCTCCTTTAGGAAATGACGCATCTCGGAAAGCGTTTGAACATAAGCCTCCGGAACCGTTTGGACAGCGGAAAGTAAGGGCGAAAAACCACTCAGGCGGCCTTCCAATCGCCTAACACCTGCCGCAAGATTGCCACAGCCTCGGCCAGCTCCGCAGGAGAGGCGTTGAGCGGAGGCAGTAGGCGCACGGCCACCCCTCCCGCCGGGGCGGTCAGCATACCGGCGGCGCGCAAAGCGGCGACGACCGGAATCGGGTCGATATTCAGGATGACACCGACCATGTAGCCAGCTCCGCGGACCTCTTTCACGAGGTCGGGGCGAAGCGCGATGAGTTGGCGCAACTCGGCATGCCAGCCGACAGAGCGCTCGGCGACCTTGGCGACAAGGTGCTCGGCTTCGATGATTTCAAGCACGGCCAGACCTGCGGTGGACGCGAGGGCGCCCCCGCCGAAAGTGGTGCCATGCGATCCGGCCTGAAAGAGCTCGTCGTGCGGCGGGGCCATCCAGATCGCACCAATCGGGAATCCTCCGCCCAGACCTTTGGCCATAGCGATCGCATCGGGCTTCACGCCAGCATACTCATAGGCGAAGAACTTGCCAGTCCGGCCGATGCCGCACTGGATTTCATCAATCATCAGGAGCACATTACGCTCGCGACAAATTTTCTCGAGGCCGCGCAGGAAGTCGGGGGTCGCCGGGTTGACGCCACCCTCTCCCTGGATCGACTCAATGAGGACCGCAGCCGTAGTCTTGGCGTCAATCGCCTTGTCCCAAGCAGCGAGGTCGTTCAGCGGCACGGCGTTGAAACCGGACAACAGCGGGCGGAAGCCTTTTTGGATTTTCTCCTGTGGCGTGGCGGACATGCCACCGAAAGTGCGTCCGTGGAAGGCCTTCTCTGCCACGACGACGCCGATACAGGCGCCTTCGGAGCCCGACTTCTTGACGCCGTGCAGACGCGCAAGCTTCAGTAAGCCTTCGTTGGCCTCGGCGCCACTATTGCAGAAGATAACCCGCCCGGGGCCGCAATAACGGCCCAGCGCAGCCGCCAGCTGACCCTGTGGTTCGTTCCGGTAGAGGTTACTGACATGCACGAGCTTGGCGACCTGCTCGCTCACCCGGTTAACCCAGTGCGGGTGTGAATGGCCGACGGAAATGACGGCGATGCCTGAGGCGAAATCGAGGTAACGCTTGTCCGCAGCATCCCAGACATAAGACCCCTGCCCTTTCACGAGCGTGATGGGCGGGC
>CAIRLQ010000176.1 GCA_903879465.1 uncultured Opitutia bacterium
TTCATCAAGTGGGCCCGCCTCGACGCCAACTCTGACCTCAAAGGACTCGAATCCTTCGCACCCACGAGGTTCGTCGCGGCCAACACCGACGACCAGCGCAAGAAGCAGCAGGCCCTCATCGACAACGGAGCCACGATTCTGCGCCGACCCGTCGACGCAGCTTTCGGCCCCGACGGCTGCCTCTACCTCCTCGACTACGGCGAGACTTGGGGCGTTAATGCCGACTCCGCTCTCCTGAAGATCTCCTACGTCCGAGGCAACCTCCAGCCAATCGCCAAACTCACGGTCTCAACTCCAGCCGGACCGGCCCCGCTCAAGACCACACTCTCCGCGAAAGGCTCGCGCGACCTCGACGGAGGCAAGTTGAGCTTCTCCTGGAAACTACAGCCTGGCGACAAGAAGCTTGGCGAAGGCGAAGAAATCTCCGTTGCGCTTGAGACCGCCGGCAACTTCAACGTCGAGCTCACCGTCACCGACGGTCAGGGCGGCTCCACGACGCGCGCCACGCCCATCGTCGTCGGCAATACCATCCCAGTGGTAAACTTCACCACACCGCAGAGCGGCGACTTCTTCACGCCCGGTAAGCCGCTCAGCTATAAGGTGACCGTGCAGGACGCCGAGGACGGCTCCTCCGATGCCAAGGCCGCCGAGTTCGGCGCACGAACGCTCATAACCTCCGCCTTCCTGCCCGCCGACGGCAAGGCCGTCGCGGTCGATCCGGGTCTCGCGCTGATGCGCCAGAGCGATTGCTTCAACTGCCACGCCATGGAGACGCCCTTGGTCGGTCCAGCCTTCGTCGCCATCGCCGACAAATACCGTAAGCAAGCCGGGGCCGACGAACTTCTGAACAAGAAGGTCCGCCTTGGTGGCAGCGGCGTCTGGGGACAGGTCCCGATGCTCGGGCACCCGCAGCACACCGAGGACGAAGTCGCCATCATGCTCCGCTGGCTGCTTGCCCTCGAGAAAGGAAAGGGCGGCCCAACCCTCACCCGCGGCCTTGAAGGCCAGCTGACCGCCCCCAAGGAAAACAAGCCGGGCACTCTACTGCTTGAGGCAATCTACACCGACGCAGGCGCCGGCGTCGCCGGGCCGCTCTCGGGTAAGGCCGTCGTGAAGCTCCGTCACCGCCGCCTCGAAGCCGAATCTGGTGAGATCACGGACGCCAAGAACACAGGTAAGGCGGTTGGCTCCACTAAACACGGCACCACGATTAAGTTCGCCGACCTCAACCTCGCCGACACCAAGAACGTCAAGATCAACGCCGCCGCCGCCGGCGGCACCAAGGGTAGCCAGATCGAGGTCCGCTTGGATTCGGCGATCGGCCCGATCGTCGCGACCGTCGACATCACCTACTCGGGCGACTGGAATAAGTTCGTCGAGAGCAAGGCGAAGCTTACACCCACCAGCGGTCGTCATGACGTCTATCTTGTCCTAACCAACCCCAAGAAGGGCGGCGGCCTGATGAACGTCGACTGGGTAGAGTTCGCCCCGTAAATCACAGCAAATCGCTTTGCTTCCGAAAGGGGAAGGGACATAGTGCCCTTCCCCTTTTTCTTTCCGCCCACGTGTCCGACCCCGAAGATAAACCACTCGACCCTTTTGACCCCGAGGTCATCGCCCGCTCGAATCGGGCGATTCTGGTCGGGCTACAACGCTCTGAAGACACCGAGGCCGAAGCCCAGGTCCTGCTCGATGAGTTACATGAGCTAGTCAGTAATGTGGGGGTAGAAATCCGCGGCTCCGTCCTGGCCAAAATCCGCGAAGTGAGCCCGCGCCACCTCGTCGGCTCCGGTAAGATGGAGGAGATTGCCCAGCTGGCCCGCGATAAGGAATGCGGGCTCATCATCTTCGACGACGAGCTGACGCCCGCCCAGCAGCGCAACTGGGAGCGAGACGCCAAACTGCGAGCCATCGACCGTCAGGAAATCATTCTAGATATCTTCATCACCCGTGCGAAGACGCGCGAGGCGGTGCTGCAAGTCGAGCTAGCGCAGCTCCAGCAGATGCTGCCGCGCCTGAAGCGCCTCTGGTCGCACCTAGACCGCCAGCGCGGCGGCGGCACAATGCAGCGCGACGCCGGCGAAACGCAGCGGGAAATGGACCAGCGCAAGATCCGCGACAAGATCGCCAAAGTGCGGCGCGACCTCGCTGAGGTCGTCGCCCAACGCGCGACCCAGCGCAAGCAACGTAAACGAGTCCCCCTACCGACCTTCTCCATCGTCGGCTACACCAACGCCGGCAAATCCTCGCTCCTCAACAAATTGACCGGATCCGAGGTGCTGGCGGCGAATAAACTCTTCGCGACACTCGACCCGACCACCCGACGGCTCGCCCTACCCTCCGGACGCGCGCTACTCCTGACCGACACCGTCGGCTTCGTACGCCGACTCCCGCACCGCCTCGTCGAGGCCTTCAAAGCGACGCTCGAAGAAGCCGTGCAGGCAGATTTCCTCATCCACGTCATCGACCTCGGATCCCCCGAACGCGAGAAGCACGCCGAGACCACCCTGCAGGTCCTGACCGAAATTGGGGCCGGCGATCGGCCGATCATTACTGTCCTTAACAAGGCCGACCTCTGCGATGAGGTCCAGCGGGCCGAGGCCATGGCCGCTCACCCCGACGCCAAGCTCATCAGCACGCGGACAGGCGAAGGTCTCCCCGCGTTGCTGGAACGCCTCGAAGAATGCGCCTCCAGCCGAGATGAATTCATGACCTTACTTATCCCCCACGACCAGTACGCCATGCTCTCCAGACTGCATGCTGGGGCCACTATCCTCAATTCCAAGGCCTTACCTGAAGGCACCCGCGTCGAGGCCTACATTCCAACCCGCCTGCAGGAGGCCTGCCGGGCATGGACAATCAAGGAATAGCCATTTTTTACTACCCAAGGCTGGAACTTTCAGCATAACTTGGGGTTTCCCTAATACATCCCTCCTATGCGTATCCTCGCCCTCGTCTCCCTACTCACCGCCTCCTCGGCCTTTGCAGCCGCTGACCACGCCGCCGCCTTCAAGGCTGATATCGCCCCGATTCTCGAAAAGAGCTGCGTCGGCTGCCACGGCAAGGACAAGACCAAGAAGCCCAAGGGCGGCTTCGACGCCACCTCCCTCGAGACCATCGTCAAGGGCGGCAAAGAAAACGGCGCTGGCATCACCTGGGGCGACGTCTCCAAGAGCTCCCTCTACAAGAGCTGCGAACTCGGCATCAGCAACCCGGATGACGACCTCGCCATGCCCCCGAAGAAGAAGAAAGATCGCGTTGCCCTCACCAAGGAGCAGCTCGCGAAGCTCAAGGCCTTCATCGAAGCCAAGTAAGCCTAGCGCTTACCCTCAAAAAGCCCGCGGTAACCCGCGGGTTTTTTGTGTCTAATTACTAGCCGCTAGCGTTGTCGGCTTCCGTTTGACGCGGCCCTCCGATAGATTACTTCCCAGACAACCCCCATCTCCGATGCGCCACCGCCTCAACGCCTACTTCAAGTCCGTCCAGCACCACGTGCCGCTGACCGCCGCGATCGGCCTCAATCTAATCCTCGTCCTCTGCGCCTTCCTGCTGAAGGCCGACGGCGACATGCGGAGCTCGGCGCTACTTTCCGTGGCCGGCAACTTCCACATCCTAGCCCTGCACCTGCCAGCCGCCCTGCTACTGATCGTGCCGCTCCTCGAGTTCTGGGAGAAACATGAAGTCGCGACGGTCTCCATCCGCCGACTTTCCCTCATCTGCGCTGCCGGCACCTGGATCGCCGCCCTACTCGGCGTCTTCCATGCCCACTTCAACGGCTACAGTGGTGACGCCGTGCAATTGCACCTCTGGGGGGGCGTCGCCGCCTCCATCTTCGCCTCCGCCGCCTGGCTAGCGCTGGATCAGACTCGCATCAAGCGACTTGCCACGCAGGCCGTGGCGGTCGGCGTGATGAGTTTCGCCGCGCACATCGGCGGCGAACTCGTGCATGAAGAAGGTTTCCCCTTCCGACCCAATAAGGTCGCCGCGAATCACGCCGGAAAACCGGGTGCCAAGGCTGAGTATAAAAATACCGGAAATGCGTATGCCGATATCATTACTCCAATCCTGCAAGCCCGCTGCGTCTCATGCCACGGCGCTAAAAAAGTTAAAGGCAAACTCCGCATGGACTCGCTAGAGGCCCTGAAAAAAGGCGGCGGCTCCGACGACCCCGTCTACACTCCCGGCGACCTAAAAAAGAGCGGGATGTTCACGCGCATCACTCTCGACCCCAAGGACGATGACTTCATGCCGCCCAAAGAAGAGAAGCCTCTCACAAAATCACAGGTGAAGGCCATCGGACTCTGGATTGAAGGTAAAATCATTCCGGATGACGTGGCTAAAGCCGCCTTCGATGAAGCCCAAGGCGGCAAGTAAGCCGATGCGACTACTGCCGATTTTCCTGACTTCGTTTGTAATCGCCGCGCCGATCGCTCCGAAGAAAGCAGAACCGCAGAAGCCCCTGACGCCGGCACAAAAGGCGGACTATATAAAAGTCATCCAGCCCATCTTCGACGCCCATTGCATCTCGTGCCACGGTCCTAAAAAAGAAAAAGGGAAGCTCCGCCTCGACACCCTTGAAGCCACCCTCAAGGGAGGCAAGAACCCGACCTTTATCATCGGTAAGGCCGAAAGTAGCATGCTCCTGGCACGGGTCTTCCTCGAACGCACCGCCGGGGACATCATGCCCCCCAAAGCGGAGAAGCCCATGACCGAGAAGGAAAAGGAGGCGATTTACGCCTTTGTTGAAGGCCAGCCTATCCCTGACGAGCTATCCAAGGCCGCCCTCGCCGACACCAAAACGGCCGTGGCCGACGCTAAGAACTCCTCTAAGCCCAAGAAGTAAGTTTTCTTTTGCCCACCACCGTCCCCACACCCTTTATCCCAGATACCCCATGAAACTACGCTCACTCCTCGCGCTGGCACTCCTCGCCGGCCTGACCTCCACGCTCTCGGCCGAGCAGAAGCCCCTGCGAGTCCTCGTTGTCGCCGGCGGCTGCTGCCACGACTACGGCGCCCAGAAGGACATCCTCAAGAAGGGCATCGAATCCCGACTCAACGCCACCGTCGAAATCGCTTACGTCGACGTCAAGGCCAAGGACTTCAAGGGCAAGGCCACCCAGCCGATCTTCGAGATTTATAAGAATGCCGATTGGGCGAAGAACTTCGACGTGGTCATTCACGACGAATGCGCCGCCGACGTTACCGATCAGACCTACGTCGCCAACATCGTCAACGCCCACAAGAATGGACTCCCAGCCGTGAACTTGCACTGCGCGATGCACAGCTACCGCTGGGGCCAGTTTGGCCAACCCGTCAAAGTCGGCGCCGATAACGCCAGCTGGTACGAGATGCTCGGCCTGCAGTCCACCGGCCACGGCCCGCAGCTTCCCATCGCCATCGCCTTCTCCGATAAGGAAAATCCGATCGTGAAGGGTTTCGGCGATTGGACCACCATCAACGAAGAGCTCTACAATAACGTCCAGGTCCTCACTGGTAAGGGTCTCGCCAACGGCACCCAGAAGGTCCCGGAAAAGAAGGACAAGGCCGGCAAGGTCGTCACCCCGGCCAAGGAAGTCACCAGCATCGTCGTCTGGACCAATGAGTTCGGCCCGAA
>CAIRLQ010000177.1 GCA_903879465.1 uncultured Opitutia bacterium
CCGCTCAAGGAGGACGATCCCCTCTCGCCTTTCTCGGATTACGGTATTTCCAAGATTGAAGCTGCGGCTGCCGCTCGGGAAGCCGCCTCGCGGCTATCCGTGACGTGGGTTCGTTTGTTTAACGTTTACGGTCCGGGTGAGCCGCTAGGTCGGCTTCTGCCCCATATCGTCTCCCAATCCCGGCAAGGCCTACCGGTCGAAGTCACGGCTGGCGAACAACTCCGGGATTTTACCCATGTCGATGATGTTGCCGAAGGTATCATGCGGCTTGCCGCTCGCCCCACCGCTCGCCTCGGCTGGGAAGTTTTTAATCTCGGTACCGGCACATCGACCCGCTTGCACGAATTCATGAGCCTGGTCGTCGCAGCCCTCGCGAACCATGGGTTTGTCAGCGATTTACGCCTGGGCGCTCGTCCATACCGACCGGGAGAGCCCATGATTTATCTGCCGGATGTTTCCCGCATCCAGAAAGCAGTCGGCTGGCTCCCGGCTACGTCGTTGTCTCGTGGCGTCTCCGACGCGGTTTCCCGGGCCATACTTTCATGATTACCGACAAGATTTCTCGTCACCCGCGCCGATTAGTTGCCGATGAGCGCGGTGCGTTCATCAAGTGTATCGATGGGCACGAAACACACCTTCCAGCGTTCACGGGTGAGGTGTACGTCGTTCGGGCCCAACCCGGCCGCCGCCGCGGCGATCATTATCATCCGCAGGCGCGAGAATGGTTCACGGTCATAGCCGGCGGCGGCGTTCTGGTGCTCCGAGATATCTCGACCAACGAGCGGCTGGAACTTGCCTTGACCGCAGAACAACCAGAGACCGTGATGGTCCCTCCGGGCATCGCCCATGCGTTTGTGAATTCCGCCCAGGCGAAGACCGAGCTGATTGTCGTGGCCTACACCGATCGGCTTTATGATCCCGCCGACACGGTGGCGTGTAAGGTCGACTGATCAGCTGACTAAACCGATGACAATTTCCGTCGCCTTACCCGTTTACAACGGGGCGAACTACCTCCGCGAAGCCTTGGAAAGCCTAGTAGGGCAGGGGCCAGCCTTGGCGGAAATCGTCGTCGCTGATAATTGCTCGTCGGATGCGACCGCCGATATCGTCAGGGAATTTGCCGCGAAAGACCCGCGCGTGCGCCACGTGCGGAGCGAAGTCATGCTCGGCCAGGCGGAGAACGTGACTCGCTCCGTGCGACTTTGCCGGCAGGAGTGGGTGCAGCTGCTCTGCCATGATGATCTTCTCCGGCCAGGCGCCCTCACCGCCTTGGCGAGAGTTATCGCCGGACTCGAAGGCAAGGAATGCGCTTTGATTGGCCATCAGCCCGCACACTTATTTGCCGACGGGCAGACGCATCGTACTCAAGCAGGGCAGAGCGTGATTGAGACCCGCGCCGAGCGGATGGCCGCGCCCGTGAACGCTCAGCCTGAATATGCTTATCATCCGGCTGATTCGACACTTGGGCCCGCCTTGCGTCAGGGCAGTTTGCCTTATTTGCCGTCCTTAACTACGGCCGCCGTCCGCCGCTCCGTTTTTATGCAGCTCGGCGGCTTCGATGCCCGCTGGGTCCACTTCGACATCTTTTTCTGGCTCCGTTTAGTGCAAGACCACGGGTATGCCATGGTGGATGACGACTGGACTCTCACGCGCGTCCATGGCCAGCAGGTTGCCGTGGCTTCCCGAAAGAATCAGCGTTCTTATCGGGACTTTCGTGAATTCTATCGGCGCTTTGCCCCCGAGGCGCGGCAGCGCTACGGCTTAGGCTGGTTTCCCTATTTTAAATTGCGCGTGAAACCGCTTTCGCAGGCCGCCGCCCCGCTGGTGGTCGCCGCGCTCACGCGTCGTGGCGGGGAGTTCCGCCAGCAGCTCTTCGCCCTGCGCATCTGGATGTGGCCTCCCGTGCTCGTCATCGGCCTGCTGAATTTTTACCGCGAAAGCCGCCGGACGCGGCAACTACGGCAATCCGTGCCCGTGAACCTCATCTTCGAGTAGCCCCTTATTATCATGAAAGCCTTCATCACCGGCGTCGCCGGATTCATTGGGTCCAACTTGGCCGACCGGCTCCTTGCCGACGGCCATGAGGTCGTGGGCTGGGATAATCTCTCGACCGGTCAGCTCCGGTTCCTAGATGGGGCGATCCGCCAGCCGGGCTTTCGGCTGATGCGCGGCGACACTCTTGATCTGCTGGGTATGTCGGCGGCAATGGCTGGCTGCGACACGGTTTTTCATTTCGCGGCGAACGCGGACATCCGTGACGGCTGGTCCCATCCGCGCCGAGACCTCGAGCAGAACACGATCGCGACGTTCAACGTGCTGGAGGCCATGCGCGCCAACGGCATCCGGCGGATCGCCTTCTCGTCCACGGGTTCCACCTACGGCGAGGCGCTGGTGACGCCCGACCGTCCCACGCCGGAGAACGACGCCTTCCCAATTCAGACCTCGCTCTATGCGGCCTCGAAGGTTGCCGGCGAAGGGCTTATCTCAGCCTATGCCGAAGGCGGGCAGCTCGATGAAGCCTACGTATTCCGCTTCGTCTCAATCTTGGGCGAACGATATACGCACGGCCATGTGTTCGATTTCTACAAGCAACTCATCGACCATCCTGAACAGTTGCGCGTGCTTGGCAACGGCCGGCAGCGCAAGAGCTACTTGTACGTGCAGGACTGCGTGGACGCCATGCTGCATGTGCTCGCCGCTCACACGGCGCGCTCGGCCCGCCACCACACCCAGGTCTACAATCTAGGCACGCCAGAGTTCGTGGAGGTCAACGCGAGCATCGGCCATATCTGCGGCGCGCTGGGTCTGAAGCCCACCTTGGAATACACCGGCGGCGAGCGCGGATGGGTCGGCGACAGCCCCTTCATCTTCCTCGATACTGCGAAAATCCAAGCCACCGGCTGGCGGCCGAAATTGACCATCGCGGAAGGTATTCTCCGCACCCTCCGGTGGCTCGAGGCCAACCGCTGGGTCTACGATGCCCGTGCCTAAACTATTCCTTCCATGATTATCGTTCGTTCACCCTTGCGCATCTCCCTCGGCGGAGGCGGCACCGACCTGCCTTCCTATTCTTCGCGCTTTGAAGGCTTCCTGGTCGCCGCCGCCATCGATAAATATGTCTACGTGACGGTCCACCGGAACTTCACGGATGATTTCATCCTGAAATATTCCAAGCTCGAGCGCGTCGCGAGTGTTGCGGAGATTCAGCACCCTATTATTCGAGAGGCTATCCAGATGGCCGGAGTGACCCAGCCCAACCTGGAGATTAGTTCGATGGCCGATATCCCCGCGGGAACAGGCCTAGGCTCCTCGGGGTCGTTCACGACGGCTCTGCTCAAGGCCCTTTATGTCGGCCAGCGCCAGCCGCTGCAGCCACGGGAACTTGCGGAGCAAGCCTGCCATCTGGAGATCGACCGCCTGGGTGAGCCCATCGGTAAGCAGGACCAATATATCGCCGCCTTCGGGGGCATCACGGCCTTCACCTTCCGTCGCGATGGTTCAGTCGAAGCAGTCCCAGTGAAGCTGGCCGATACCACGCTGCATCAACTTGAAGATAATCTCCTCTTGTTTTTCACGGGTTATTCACGCTCCGCCTCCGCCATCCTCAAGGACCAGAACGACCGGTCGAAGCAGGATGACGCTGCGATGCTCGATAACCTACACTTCACAAAACAACTAGGGATGCTTTCGCTGGAAGCTTTGAAGAAAGGCGATCTCCGTGAGTTCGCCCGGCTGATGGATGTACACTGGCAGCGCAAGCGTGCCCGTTCCGACGGTATGAGTAATGACCGGATCGACGAATGGTATGCCTTGGCGATGCGTAGTGGCGCCCTCGGCGGTAAGTTAATCGGCGCCGGCGGCGGGGGCTTTTTGATGTTCTACGCCGAAGACAAGGTTCAGCTGCGTCAGGCGATGGCCGCCCAAGGCCTCAAAGAGGTGCGTTTTAAATTCGATTTCGAGGGCACGAAAGTCCTGGTCAGCTAATGAAAGTCTTCCGCCCCGAGGAGATGTCCGTCGCGCTTCTGGCCGGCGGACTCGCGACCCGCCTAAGGCCGATCACGGAGACTATCCCGAAGTGCCTAGTTGAAGTCGCGGGTCAGCCCTTCCTGGAACACCAGTTTGCGCTTCTGCGCCGTTGCGGAATCAAAAAAGTGGTGCTCTGCGTCGGCCATATGGGCGAGAAGGTGCGCGCGTTTGCCGGCGACGGCCAACGTTTCGGGCTTGAGCTGGACTATTCTTTTGACGGCGACGCGCCGCTCGGCACGGGAGGCGCCCTGCGTCAAGCCATGCCGCTGCTGAGCGATCCTTTTTTCGTGCTTTATGGCGACTCCTACCTGCCGATTGACTTCAAGGCAGTCGCGCAACGATTTCTGGATGTCTCGGCTGCGGGTTGTATGACGGTCTTCCGTAACGAGCACCAGTGGGATGCGAGTAATGTTTGGTTCGACCAGGGGCGCATCCGGCTCTACCATAAGCGCACCCCCGACCCTCACATGCGTCATATTGATTACGGGCTCGGGTTACTCCGACATGAGGCCTTCACGCACGCACCGGCCGCAGGCGGATTCGACCTCGCTTTACTCTATGAGCGCTTGGTCGCCAGCGGCCAACTACAGGGCCAGGAGGTGGCAGAGCGCTTTTATGAAATCGGCTCGCCGGCCGGTCTAGCCGAACTCGACGCCCACCTTCGTCAAACCCCTTCATCGCCATGAGTTACGCCATTACCCACCTTCAGGAAACCATCGAAATAGCCCGGAGTCTTGATGCCACGGCCTGCGAACGGGCGGTCGGGGTCCTGCTTGCCACACGGCAGGGCGGCGGCCGCCTTTTCATCCTCGGCGTGGGCGGCAGCGCCGCCAATGCGTCGCATGCCGTCAATGATTTCCGCAAGATTGCCGGGTTCGAGGCCTATGCGCCGACGGATAACGTTTCCGAACTGACCGCCCGGACGAATGATGAAGGGTGGGAATCCGTCTTTGTCGAATGGCTTCGCGGCTCGCGGCTGCGCCCCGCCGACTGTCTCCTAGTTTTTTCCGTCGGTGGGGGTGACTTGGCGCGCAATATCTCGCCCAACCTTGTCCGCGCTTTGGAGTACGCCCGCCAGGTGGGCGCTAAAATCGTTGGCGTGGTCGGTCGCGACGGCGGGTACACTGCGAAAGTAGCCGATGCCGTCGTGCTGGTGCCGGTCGTCAACCCAAACAACATCACGCCGCACTCCGAGGCCTTTCAGGCCGTGGTTTGGCACCTTTTCGTGTCGCACCCCGACCTCAAGCAGGCATCGACCAAATGGGAGGGCACGCGCTGAGTTAATATCCGATGCCTGACCCATCGCACGATTTTGAAGCCGAGGAGATTTCTCGGCATTTTGCCGGCAAGGCCGGCACTTATGAAGACATCGAACAGAACAAGGACGACGAACATGCCATCGCCCTTAACTACCTCGTTTCCCAACTCGATTATTATGACATCCATTCGGTTTTGGACGCCGGCGCGGGAGTCGGTACGGATCTGCTCAAGCTCAAGGCGGCGAAGCCCGGGCTAAAGGTTACCGGCTGTGAGCCGGTCGCTAAAATGAGAGAGGTCGGCCATGCCCGGGGGCTTTCCCGCGACGAATTGGTCGACGGTAATATCACGGCCCTTGGCTTTCCGGATAAATCTTTCGACTGCGTCTGCGAATTCGCGGTCCTGCATCACGTCAAAGACCATCGAAAGGCCGTAGATGAGATGCTCCGTGTCGCCCGCAAGGCGGTCTTCATCTCCGATTCCAATTGTTTCGGCACGGGGTCGCCGGTGGCCCGCGCGGTTAAACAAGGAGCGCACGCCTTGGGGCTGTGGCCGTTAGTTGATTACCTGAAGAGCGGTGGCAAACGTTACTATGTCAGCGAAGGCGACGGCCTTTTCTATTCCTATTCGACCTACTTCAACTATCCGCAGCTACGCGCGGCCTCCAAGTGTGTGCATGTCCTAAATACCAAGGGCACGGGAACAAACCCCTATCGCCACGCCTCCCATACGGCGATGCTGGCCATTCTTAAATGACAGAACTCCGCCCGGCCGTTTTCCTGGATCGCGACGGGACTTTAAATGTCGCTACCCTGCGCGCCGGCCTTCCGCATCCGCCGGCGACGGTCGCCGAGTTCGCACTCTTACCCGGGGTCGCGGAAGGGTGCCGTCGCCTGCAAGCAGCGGGCTATGTTTTAGTCGTCGTGACGAATCAACCCGATGTGGGCCGGGGCGAGCAAACGGTCGCGAATGTCGAGGCCATGCACCGCCGGCTGCGGGACTTGGTGCCGATTGAACACATCGAGGTCTGCTACGACTCCGGGCGCGGCGAGGATTCGGAATTCCGCAAGCCCCGGCCAGGCATGATCCTGAAGGCCGCCCGTGAGCTCCACCTGGACCTCTCGCGCTCTTGGATGATCGGCGACCGGTGGCGCGATGTCGATTGCGGCGTCAACGCCGCCGTACGTACAGTTTTCATAGATTTTCACTACGCCGAGCAACTGCGTGCCCAGCCGACCGTGCGCGTAGCCGATTTCCCCGCGGCCGTCGCCGCCATTCTTTCCACCCCACTCAACTCACCCCTATGACCCTCTCATCGCTCACCGTGAAACTATTCGCCGACGGCGCCGACTTGGCCGGCATCGCCGAATATTATCAAAAGCCCTACATTGCGGGGCTGACCACCAATCCCACCCTCATGCGCAAAGCGGGCGTCGATGATTACGAGCGGTTCTCCCGCCAGGTCTTGGAAATTGTCCGCACCAAGCCTATCTCCCTGGAAGTCTTCTCAGATGATTTTCCGGAAATGCGCCGACAGGCTCTGAAAATTAATAGTTGGGCTCCCAATGTTTATGTGAAAATCCCGGTCACGAACACCCGTGGCGAATCTTCCGCCGAACTAGTCACTGAACTTAGCCGGTCTGGCGTAAAAGTGAACGTGACGGCCGTGCTGACCCTCGGCCAAGTCCGCATCATGGCCCGCGCATTATCCCGGGACGTCCCCTCGGTCGTCTCGGTTTTCGCCGGACGTGCCGCCGACTCCGGAGTCGACCCCGAGCCATTGATGATCTCCGCCAAGCAGGAAGTCGCCCATCTTCCGGAGTGTGAGCTGCTCTGGGCTAGCGTCCGCGAAGTCTTCAATATCTATCAGGCCGAAAGGTGCGGCACGCATATCGTGACCGTGACGCATGACATCCTAGCCAAGGCTGCCAAGTTAGGCGGACGTCCCCTGGAGTCGGTCTCACTTGATACCGTGATGATGTTCCGGGACGACGCCGTCAAAGCCGGCTATTCGCTTTAAACCGCCCGC
>CAIRLQ010000178.1 GCA_903879465.1 uncultured Opitutia bacterium
CTGCACTCCTGGAAGGCGATGCTCGACACCCTCGAAGGCGTGGGCCAGCCGAAGACCTTCGGCTTCCAGGCCGACCTCGCGCACACCTACCTCTACCTGATGGGCTACAATGAACCCGAAGCCGCCCTGCTGAAGGAAGGCTACACTCAGGAACAGTTCTGGCCCGCCTATCGCGAGATGGTAGGCAAGCTCCGCCCCTGGACCCTCGACTTCCACGTGGCTCAGAATGATGGCACCGTCCACGGCACTGGTTCGCACGAGAAAACCGGTCGCCACTGCCAAGCCGACGACGCCAACGGTAAGCTCGACATCACAGCCACTTCCAAGGTCTGGCTCGAAGGCGCCGCCGATCGCGGCATGAAACACATCTGCTGGGATGGTTGCATGTTCCCGAACGCCACCCTCGAAGACCCCAAGACTTGGAACACTATTCTCTCCGCGATGGTCAAGGTGAAGAAGGCCCTCTGAGCGTCTGACCTAACCGCACCGCCCTCCGCTTACTCCTCATATCATGTCTAAAGCCATTCGCATCGGTCTCATCGGTTACGGCTTCATGGGCCGCACCCACTCCAACGCCTACTCACAGGTCGGTCACTTCTTTCCGAAGGACAAGCTCACCGCCGGCCACCACATCGTCCGCCAGGCCGTCTGCGGCCGCGATGAAGCCAAGGTGAAAGACTTCGCCGAGAAGTGGGGCTACGCCTCCTACGAAACCGACTGGCGCAAGCTCGTCGCCCGCGCCGACATCGACGCTATTGATATCTGCACCCCCAATGACTCGCACGCCGAGATTGCCTTGGAGTGCATCAAGCACGGTAAGATAATCCTCTGCGAAAAGCCCTTGGCGCTCAACGGCGAGCAAGGCGAGAAGATGGTCGCCGCCGTGGAAAAGTCGGGCCTCCCGAATCTCGTCTGGTATAACTACCGCTTCCTTCCTGCCGTCACGCTCGCGAAGAACATCGTCGCTGCTGGCGAACTGGGTCGCATCTTTCACTACCGCGCTAACTTCCTCCAAGATTGGACAATCTCGACCGAGCTGCCTCAAGGCGGTGCAGGCCTCTGGCGCCTCGACGCCGCGGCCGCTGGTTCCGGCGTGACGGGCGACTTGCTCGCGCATTGCATCGACACGGCCCGATGGATCAACGGTGAGATCACCGAAGTATCTGCAATGACCGAGACCTTCATTAAAGAACGCGTCCATACCGCCACCGGCAAGGTCCACCCCGTCACCATCGATGATGCGTGCATCTTCCTGTGCCGCTTCGAAAACGGTTCGCTCGCCCAGTTCGAGTCGACCCGCTACGCACGCGGCCACAAGGCCCTCTACACGTTCGAACTCAACGGCGAGAAGAAGTCGCTGCAGTGGGATCTCCATGACCTCAACCGCTTGAACTACTTCGACCACGCCGTCCCCGGTGACCGCCGCGGTTGGGCCAGCATCCATACTTCCGACGGCGATCACCCGTACTCCGGCAACTGGTGGGTCCCTGGACTCTGTCTCGGTTACGAACACTCGTTCACCCATGCCCTCGCCGAATTCCTCAAGAGCCTCGACGACCCCAAGGCGCCTAAGGCCTACCCGGACTTCCGTCACGCGCTCGGCACTCAGTACGTCTGCGACGCCGTCCTGGAGTCCGCCAAGACCAAGCAGTGGGTGAAGGTTAAGAAGGCCTAATCCGCCCTCCAGCAGCCTCCCAGAGGCCTCGGATCACTCGATCCGAGGCCTCTTTCGTTGTACCCCTACCCAGAGCGGCCGGTCCCCCGAATCTACCCGATGGTTATCATCGTTTTTATCAATGCACGCTCCCGGAGCACCCGTGATATGATGTCGTCCGTCCCCCTTACGGTTCCTCCCCGTCGTACCTTTTCTTTCGTCATCCTGCTTAGTTCAAATTGTTGACATCATACTGTCTTTATTCATACTACACCCTAATTACTAACACTACTGTTACTAAAATGAGCCCAAAACGCACTATTAGCAGCATGGTCTGCACTTACCGGCTGTACCTGCTGAACCGCCACCTCTTCATCGACCTTCCCGAAGGCCGTGCCTTGATTGACACTGGCGCCCCATTCAGCGCCTCGGTGTCAGGTCGCCTGACCTGGCAGAACCAGAACCACGGGGTGCACCGCGGCGGCTACATGGGCTTCACCTTCGACAAGCTCTCGGCCGAGATCGGCGTCCAAATCGACGCCCTCATCGGCATGGACTACCTCGCCCAGACCACCCTGCTTTTCGATGTCGGTAATCAGCGGCTCACGGCCGGCGACGAAGCCCCGGCCGGGCTCAAGGTCGCCCCCTACTCGCTCGTACCGACTTCCGATATCCCAATGCTCGAGGTCATGCTCAATGGCCGCAAGTCCCGCGTAATGTGGGATACAGGTGCGCAGTTTGGCTACATCACGGAGCGGAACCTCGCCGCTGGTTCGGCACCCATCGCGGGTTTCAAGGATTTCAGTCCAATGTTCGGCCAATTAGATATTCCAGAATCCTTCCACCTACCGTTCGAATTCTTGGACTTCCATCTGGTGGAACGCTTCGGGGTGGCGCCGGAGAAACGCGGGGAAGGTCTGGCACCGGTGCCGATGAGTACTTTCCTGAGCCTCTTGGGCATCGACGCGATCATTGGCCCATCGTGGATGCCGCGCGTAAAAATCTGGCTCAATCCGGTCGAGCGCACAATCGGCCTATCGACCTGACCTTCGGACCATAAAATAAAAAGCCCCGGACAGCATCGCTGCGTACGGGGCTTTTTTGTGACAGGGTGAACTTACTTCTTTTCCGCCGTCGGCGAGTAGAAGCGGTTCATCTTGTCGAGGATGGCGTTTTCGGCCTCCGCGAGGTTAATCACGCCGGTGTGTCGATAGACAATTTCGCCGCCGGGAGCCACGACGATGGTGTGAGGAATCGGGCCCGACATATCCTTGTCGAGAGCCGCCGCAAGGTCGTCGCTGCTGCCAGCAAATAGGTAGCTGTTGGTGGTGCGACCTTCCTTCTTCAGGGATGCTTCCACCTTTTTGCTCATGCCCGCGGCCTGCTTAAACAGGAAGGCTTCGGCCTTGGCCTTGTCCTCAGGTTTATCGAGGCTGATGGAGACGAATTCGAAATCGCGCATATCGAACTTGCGGGAGATTTCGACGAGGTCGGGGAATTCCTTCACGCAGGGGGCACACCAGGTGGCCCAGACATTGATGACGCGATACTTATTGGTGGTATTGGCGCGCAGCTTGGCGATACCAGCCTTGTCGATCACTTCCACGCTCACCGGGGTCTTGGCCCAAGCTTCGTGCTTAGCATCGTGCATCGCTTTCTTTTCGCGCCACTTGGTCGAACAACCCATGGGCTTGGTGAGTTCGACGGCTACTGGCTTA
Organism: uncultured Opitutia bacterium; assembly: GCA_903879465.1. GTDB lineage: Bacteria > Verrucomicrobiota > Verrucomicrobiia > Opitutales > UBA953 > UBA953. Next base: position 3,373 of record CAIRLQ010000178.1, read on the forward strand.
CCCGCGAGGATGGCGTCGACGGCATTCTGACAGTCTTTGGACTTCACGGTACTGTCGTCGTGGAATCGCGAATCGTCGAAGCGACCCTGATAACGGAGCTTCAGGTTCTTATCGAAAACGAACACATGAGGAGTCGCGAGGCAGCCGTAAGCGCGCGCGATGATCTGCTTGTCGCCGTCATAGAGATAATCGAAGGTCCAGTGATTCTTCTCGGCATAAGGCTTCATCTCCTCGTAGGAGTCGCCGAATTCACCGTAGCCAAGCTCATCCTTACTAAGGCCGTCCGGGTGATTGGGGTTGATCGCAACAAGCTTAACGCCCTTGCCCTTATATTCTTCGTAAAACTTCTGCAGACGACGTTCGATGCTGTGGGAGGTCGGGCAGTGGTTGGAGGTGAAAAGCACGACGAGTGCTTCGCCGCCGGTGTACTCGGCGAGCTTGTGCATCTTGCCGTCAGTACCGATGAGCGTGAAATCAGGGGCAGCATCGCCACTCTTAAGCGTATGGATGTCCGGAGGGTTGCCGTTGACGAGGCCGGGGGCGTCGGCAGCGCGGACGCCGAGTGTGGCGACCAGAACGGTAAGGAGAGACAGGAGTCGCTTCATGGGGATAAGGGTTAGCAGTGACAGTCCCTAAATCGCCCCCGGTTCCAACCCGAAAATGGTCAGACCGCCCGGAAGTCCCGCCCGAGGTCTTCGCCCTCCCCATCGGCACAGGCTACCAGGGTCAATCTGCCCTGCCGGATGTAAAAGATAGCCAATTGCCCGTAGCGACGCCCGAGCTCAATCGCTCCGGGCAAACCCACCGTGACTGCCCAACCCGGTTCCTGATGGGCGCCATCCGAAGATTGGCCGATGATTCGATGCAGGCGGTAGCCCGCCCCGCGTAGTTCTTCGGCCAGGGTATGGTCGGCGACTTGATTATCCGCCGGGTCGGTCACCATTCCCTCCGGGTCATGCGCGGTGAGAATCGCAAACTCAGCTGGCCAATCAACCGGCAGAGGATCGAAGCGAAAGACGGTCTGCTTGAACTGAGCTCGAAGGACGGGGTCCATGTTCTGCAAATAAGACGGGGCGACCGAAGTCGCCCTGTCGAACCGAGATTGAGTACTAATTACTTGAGCGCGATCAGCTGGAACTCCTGGATGGCCCAAGGCTGGCCCTTGGTGGGGTCATTCAAGGTAATCCGGAGGAACTTGGTCACCTTGGCTTCACTGAAGTAGGCCTCACAAACCGAGGAGAGTCCGTGCGTGCTGCCGAGTGCGAACCATTTCTTGCCGTCAAGGGAGCCCTCGACCTTGTAATTCTTAGGGAAGGCGCTGGGGCGGCTGGAGAGATCCATGCGAATGCCGCCGACCTTGGAGGCGACCGGGAGTTCAATCTGATACCACATACCCTTCTTCTGGTCGGACTTGGTTTCCCAGCGAGTCTTGCCATCGGCGTCGCAACCGTTCTGGGCAGTTTCAGACTGATCGCTGGCGGAGACTTTCCAATCCTTGGAGGCTGGGCTCAGTTTCGGCAGAGCGGCCTCGAGGGTCTCATTGGTCCACGGGCCGGTCATGCCCTTCACTTCTTCGCGAATACGAGCGACATCCTTGGCGGTAATGACGGCTCCTTTATTGCCGAAGGAATTGCGCACATACGAAGCCACGGAAGCGATCCACTCGTCGCTATTCATGGCCATGGGCACCATCTGCGCATCGTAGGTCTTGCCACCGATGGGGCCGGACATGCCGTTAAGCAGCGCGCGGACGACGCCGTCACGGTGACCACGGACGGTCTTGGAAGCACCGAGAGGAGGCGCGATGGTCATACCAGGCTTAGGACCATCGATGGCCATACCCTTGCCGTCGTAGCCGTGGCAGGCGAAGCAGAGTTCGCGGTAGATTTCTTGTCCCTTGACGAGGAGTTTATTCTCGTCGGCAGCGTAGTCACGCCCGCCAACTTGGTCGCTACCGGTGAGGATAATGGCGCCGAGTTCCTTCACACCCTTGGAGGTAGAGGCGAGCAAGGCCTTCTGCATGAACTTGGAGTTATCTGCCCAAGCCTTGATATCATTCGAGCCAAGCAGTTTCGCGGTCATGATGGACTGGAGCACGACGGAGGAATCCTTGTCTGCACCCAGCTTCATGAAGTCATCAATGAGCGACTTGTCGCCGGCGCGCACGAGCGATTCACCGGCGCGGAGACCGTGCTGGCGGAGCTGAGGATTGGCATCGGTGAGGAAAGCGCGGACGGTCTTAGCTTCGAGGGCGCCGAGGCCTTCGAGAGTCCAGAGGGCGTGCGTACGGGCCAGCGGATTCTGGCTATTCAGTGCGAGCTCGGTGAGGGCCGGGACGACCGACTTGTCGCCCTTGAGTACGAGGAGCTTCTGCGCGGTATCGCGCCACCAGCCGTTGGGGTGCGAAAGGTGTGCGACGAGCTGGGCCGGGGTTTCTTCCAGCATGCGCGGCTGAGGGCCGGGTTTGAAGTCATTGTGTACGAGGCGCCAGACGCGGCCATGTCCGTAGACCTTGTCGAGGCCGTACTGTTGGACGACCTTACGGAGGTAGCTACCTTCCTTGACCCAGTTGCCTTCCTGGATGATGCCGCGATACATGTCCACGAGGTACAGGCAGCCATCGGGGCCATTCACCATGTTGACGATGCGGAAATTAGGATCGCTCGAGCGGATAAACTCAGAGTGCTCGTACGGATTGGTGATACGGGTAATGCCATCATCATTCGTCACCTTGGCACGACGGATGAGGCGACCGACGGGCTCGGAGATCAGGACATCGCCACGCAGGTCAGCAGGCAGACGATCACCGCGAACGACTTCCTGGCCACAGGAAGCGGTGAAGTGATTCAGGGTCTTGTCGAGACGCGTGCGACCGGCACCGCCCTGGTGATCGGCGAGGCCAATCTTGGGCCAGACCTGTATGAAGTCTTCGGGGAACTGCGTCTTGATGTCGTAGGCTCCGTAAAGGATCGGGGTCTGGAAATGCCAGAGGCCTTTCTCGCCACCGGCATTAGACCACCAGATTTTGCCTTGGTCATCCTGGGCGAGGCCCCACTGACCGCCGCCGTTAGGAATGGTTTCTTTCAAAGGCTCCTTGGCGCCATTCCAGCGAAGGCGAAAAGGATTATAGGTCTGGTAGAGCCAGTTATCCATCGTCCAGATGAGTCCGCTCTGCTGGTGCTCGAGGTTGCCGCCCTTGGGGCCTCCGAGATACCAGAGCTGCTTGCTGTCCGCCACGCCGTCGCCCTTGGTGTCGCGGTAGAC
>CAIRLQ010000179.1 GCA_903879465.1 uncultured Opitutia bacterium
CCGGCGTGACCGCTGACGGCAAGGCCTTCGCCGACCTCAAGGAATTCAAACAGAAGGTGCTACTCGCCGACCCCGAAGCCTTCACGCTCGCACTTACCCGCAAGCTCGCCGCCTACGGCAGCGGCCGCGCGATGGGCTTCTCGGATCGTGCGGAACTCCAGCGCCTTGCCCACGAGACCTTCACGAAAGGTAACGGCCTCCGCGACCTCCTTCACAACCTCATCCAAAGCGAAATCTTCCTGACCAAATGAACGCCCCGCACATCGCCACCAAGGCCCGTCTCGACCGCCGCGCCTTCCTGCGCAACACCGGCTTGCTGCTCACGTTGCCTTGGCTCGAGGCCATGGTCCCCAGCTTCGCCAACGCTGCGGAATCCCGCGCCGCCACCACGCAGCCGCGCCGACTTCTGGCGATGAACTACAGCCTCGGCTTCCACGTGCCGCTGCTCGTGCCGAAGGAAGAAGGCGCCGACTACGTTCCTTCGTTCTACCTCGAAGCACTCCAGGCGCACCGCAAGGATTTCACCGTCTTCTCGGGCATCTCGCACGAAGAACAGAACGGTGCCGATGGACACACTTCGGAACTCACCTGGCTGACCTCGGCCAAGCACCCCGGCCTGCCTGGCTTCCGCAATACGATTTCTCTCGACCAGCTCTTGGTCCAGAAACTTAGCCCTGACACCCGCTTCACGTCGCTCGCGCTGTCCGCGGGGTCGAACGGCTCGCTTTCCTGGACGATGAACGGTGTCAACATCCCGGCCGAGTCGACCCCATCCCGCCTCTTCCAGCTCCTGTTCGTGAACGGCAACCCGGCGGAGATCCAACGACAGCTGGCCGAATTGCGCCGCGGCCGGAGCATCCTCGATACCCTCAACGGAGAGGCCAAGAAGATGAACGCCAACCTCGGCCCGCGCGACAAGGAGAAGGTCGACCAATACTTCACGAGCGTCCGCGAACTTGAAGCCCGCCTGGTGTCCTCCTCCGCCTGGGCCACCCGCCCGAAGCCGAAGGTCTCCACCGAGGCGCCCAAGGATGTCACTGATCGGACCGACATCATCGCAAAGACCCGCCTGATGCATGACCTGATCACTCTGAGTTTCCAGACCGATTCCACGCGCTTCATCACCTACAGCGCGGGCGGCATGAACGCCGCGCCCAAGATCGAAGGCGTCAGCCAAGACTGGCATAACCTCTCCCACCACGGCCAAGATACGGCGAAAATCGAAGAGTTACGCATCATCGAGCGTGCGGAGTTCGCCGAGATCGGCCGCCTGCTCGGCCTGCTCAAGGGCGTCCAGGAAGGCCGCGGTACCCTGCTCGACAACACGATCGTGATGGCGGGCAGCAACCTTGGTAATGCCAGCTCCCACAACACGCGCGATCTTCCGCTGATCCTCGCCGGCGGTGGCTTCCGTCACGGTAAGCACGTGGTCGCCGGCGGTAAGGGCAACGACAACGGACGCTTCGCCAACCTCTTCGTGCAGATCGCCCACCGGATGGATGTCGGCCTTGAAAAGTTCGGCAGCAGTAACGGACGTAGCGTCAAGGGCTTCGAACTCGCCTAAGCATGCGGCTCGGGCTGTTACTCGGACTATCGGCGCTGCAGGCCTTCGCCGCCGAGACCTGGCTTGCCGTCGGCTACGGCGGCCGGCGCATGGTCTCGCACGATGGCCTTAATTGGGAAATCACCGCCGAGTGGGCACCCGAGGGCAAGGATGACAGCAATAACCTCATGTCGGCGGCGTTCGGTGCCGGGAAATTCGTCGTGGTCGGCGGGGCCCAGGTGGGGCATATCCTCAATTCAGCGGACGGAGTTAAATGGGAAGAGGTGAAGAAACTACCCTTTCGCGTTAATCCAGTCATCAGGTCAGGCCAGCGCTTCATTGCGGGCGGACCGAATCGCACCCTCTGGTTCTCCGACGATGGCGTCAGCTGGACCCAAGGCGCCCAGGCGCAGACGACCGGATTCCCCAGCTGGGCGCTTTGGTTCCGCCATGCTGCTTTTGGTAATGGTGTCACGGTGTTCATGGGCGAAGCGGGTGCGAAGAAAGAGTTCTATTGGTGCATGACCTCGGCCGACGGCACGAAGGTCGACTTCCGCTCTGATCTCCCCCAGCTCCGGGCGCTCGCCTTCGGCGGGAATTCCTTCGTCGCGGTCGGCAACGGCGTCATCATGACCTCGGCCGACGGAAAGACCTGGCAGAAACAGGAACGTCCAGCCGACGAAAAACTCGATTGGCTCCAGTGGACCGGTAAAGCGTTCATCGCTGGCGGCGGCAAAACCGTGATCACCTCGAGCGACGGCACGGACTGGAAGCCTTCGACGCTGCGCCCGCCAGGACGCATTCTTTGGACCGACGGCACCCGCTTCATCACCAGTTCCTGGCGCGGTAAGATGTCGTTCTCGGCTGATGGAAAAACCTGGAAGGCCTCCCCGGCGATGACGCCCAACGGCATCAACGCTGTGGTGAAAGCCCCGTAAGCAAAAAGGGCCGGAGTCTTGCGACTCCAGCCCTTTGCTTATCGGACTGGCCCTAGCCCTGCGTCGCAACGCGACGCTTACTTCTTGCCGTCGTCGACGACTTCGAAGTCACCGTCGACTTCCTTGCCGTCCTTGGACTTCTTCTTCTCTTCAGGATCGGGACCAGCGTCAGCCTGAGGCTGTTCACCTGCAGTGGGCTGAGTAACGGTC
>CAIRLQ010000180.1 GCA_903879465.1 uncultured Opitutia bacterium
CTACCCATTGAATGTGATAGCGGTTGGCGGTTAGCGGATGGGAACGACCGTACGATACAACTAGGGCAGCACGCGGTGCTGCCCCTACCTCGATATAGAGGCACAAAAAAGGACAGCACGTGGTGCTGTCCCACCCTCGTTAGCCTCTGGCCAACTGGCCAACGAATCAACCGATCAACTAATCAACCGGGCAACGTGAACGCGGGGAGTTTGCGGAGCTCGCCGCCGGCCATCGCGGATTCGTGGGCGAGAATACCCGTGCAGGTCCAGTTGGCGGACTGGCGCGCGTTCGGGAACGGCTCGCGCTTAGCGAGCAGCGCCTGGATGAATTCGTTGGCGAGGTGAGGATGCGAGCCGCCGTGGCCGCCACCTTGCGTGAAGGACAGGTGATCTTCGCCTTCGCCGTAGACGCCCTTGGTCGTGAAGTGCTGGATCTCCTTCGGGAGGCGATGGGCGAAGTCGGGTACCTTGACCTTCTGCGGGATCTCTGGCTCGGCCTTCTTCGCCGTGTGGAGGACCGGCTCTTCGCCTTCGATGAGCGGCCACTCGAAGGATTTCTTCGAGCCATAGACGTCGATGGATTCGCGATACTGCCGGGCCGTGTCGAAGAGCGAGCGGATGATGCGCGCCGAGACGTCGGACTTATGGAACTTGATGTGGGCCGTCTCGACCGCGAAGGGCGAGTTGTAGATCGGAATCATGTCCTCGGCAATCCGGCCGGAGCCGAAGCACGAGACGTATTCCGCGTCGGCGCGGGTGAGGGCGAGCATCGGGCCGACGCAGTGCGTGGCGTAGTACATCGGCGGCAGGCCGGGCCAGTAGCCGGGCCAGCCTTCCATGTCCTGCTGGTGTGAGGCTTGGAGAAACTGCAGGCGGCCCAGTTCGCCGTTATCGTAGAGCTCCTTCACGTAGAGGAACTCGCGGGCGTAGACCACCGTCTCCATCATCATGTAGCTCAGGCCGGTCGCCTTCACCAGCTTCACGATTTCTTCGCATTCCTCAATCGAGGTCGCCATCGGGACCGTGCAGGCCACGTGCTTGCCGGCCTTCAAGGCAGCGATGGATTGGCGACCGTGGTCGGGGATCGGCGTGTTGATGTGGATAGCGTCGACCTCCGGATCTTTGAGGAGCGCGTCGAAGTCCGTGTAGCGCTTCGCGATCTTGTAGCGGTCGCCGATCGCCTTGAGCTTCTCCGGGTTGCGCTGGCAGATTGCGACAATCTCCGCGTTCGGGTGGGCCTGGTAGATTGGGATGAATTCGGCGCCGAAGCCGAGGCCGGCCAGCGCGATGCGAATCTTCGGAGTGCTCATGGGGGTGTGCTTCATTCAGCCCAAACTCGCCCGCGGACGGAAGCCGATTTGCTAGGACGGAACCGACGGGGCCCGTTCGCAAATCTACCAAACAAGAAGGCCGCCCGGGTGGGCGGCCTTCGGTGGGGAAGGGCGGGTCGCTTAGACCTGCTCTTCGATCTTCAGGGCGCGGTAGCCACCGAGGCTCTTGAAGTAGAAGAGCAGCGCCAGGAAGATGGCGGCCATCGCGAGCGGGACGTAGGAGTCGGCCTTCAGCGTGGCGCGGTCACCGGCCTGGTTGGCGGCGACGATGGCCTTCTGGTCGGCCGTGGCGGTGTCCTTGGCCTTCTTGGCGGCTTCTAGTTTTTCGCCCGCAACAGCGGTGGCCGGAGCGAGGAAGAGGAACTTCGTTTCGGAAGAAGCCTTGGCGGAGGCGTAGACGGCCGGGGCCTCTTTTTGGAGGGATTCGGCGGTGAAGCGGTCCTTGGCGTAGCCGAGGCCGGGGCCACCAATCAGGCCGGCGGAGAGCATGCCGATGCCACCCATGATGGACATCGCGACGGCGCCAGAGCGCGGGAAGCGGTCGCCGACGACGGCGA
>CAIRLQ010000181.1 GCA_903879465.1 uncultured Opitutia bacterium
ACCCGCGACCGAAACGCACGACCGTGGTGCGCTTGCCGACGGCGAGGTCGGTCTCGTAATCGCGCGCGTTGTTCGCGACGAGGATGTTATCGGCCAGCAAACCAAGGCCGAGGCCGGCGAGCAGAGCGGGAGCCCAAGGCATCGGTGGCGTATTACGAGTAACGCCACCTAGACTTGGCGTGCAGACCGCCCAAGCGGTCAGCACGGTCGCCTGGACGCCGAAGCAACCGACGACGAAGACGTCGCCGAGACCGCGGTAAGCCAGCGGAAAAGGACCGAGCGTATAGGCGAGTGCGCAGGTAATGGCGAGGAGTCCCGCCAGCAGTAACCACGGCGAGAGCAAGGCGACTGGGGCGCCAAGGATCAACGCGAGCGCGCACGAGATCCAGATGCCGCGGCGCATGGCGGCGGGTGTAATATCGCCAGCGGAGACGGCGCGGCGCGGACCGATGCGACCGTCGGTGTCCGCGCCGCGGAGCGAATCACCGAGGTCGTTGGCAAAATTACAGGCGACCTGCACGCAGAGCGCGAAGCTAAGACAACTCAGGAGGGTGAAGACGAAAAGCGGGTCGCCCCAGAGACCAAGGGCACCCGAATAGGCGACGACGACCGCTCCGCCGAGCGCGATGGGTGCGACCGCCGCCACCAAGGTCTTGGGCCGGCAGGCGTCGATCCATGTGCGCATCCTTGCCATGCGAGCTAACACTTGCCTAGGGAAACTGGAACGGAAACAAAAAAGCCCCGGAGAACCGGGGCTTTTCCAAGACGATTAAACGCATCCCGGGGCATACCGAATGCCACGGGCGCAGTCTGATCAGTTCTGCGGCAGGAGAATCGCCGAAGTCGGCACAGCCTTACTCTTGAGCGGATCCATTGTGGCAGTGCCGGTGCTGTCCGTGAAGGAGTTCTGGGAGCCGCCAGCCGTGTTCTTGGTGTCAGAGAGCCAAGTGACATGGCCGTCGCCAAAAAGCACGTGCCCACCTTCATTGCCCCATACCGAGCCGCTGGAGGTACCGTCGCCCGTCTTCCAAGTCCCAGCGGTGGCGTCGTGCCCGCGCGTCCATGCAACCGGGTCGGTCGAGCTTCCGACGAGGGCCGAGCCCGTGTTCGCGTAAACCTGCCAAGAGCAAGCGCCGCCGGCCGACGCAAAGGCGGCGGTGAAATCGGGGTTGATCGCGGCCACGCCAGCGGTGGTCTTGATGACGGTCTTAGTGGAGGGCATCGCGTTCTTGTTGATCATTTCATCGCCGTCCACGAACCAGAGTTCAGCCGAATCCAAGGAGGCACCCAAAGCGAGATTGGCCGCATACTCGGAAGTCTTGGTCGCTATCGTGCCACCGGCGACCCAGGTTCCGGTCTTTACCATCACCTTGCCCTGCGCCCAGTTGATGTAGCCCTGACCGATGGAGCGCACCTTATTCAGGGCGCTATTCTTCTTCGCAGAGCGCATCACGCCCTGCACGCCCGGGAAGAGTACGGCGGCCAAGATGCCGATAATAGCGATCACCGTCAGGAGCTCGATGAGCGTGAAACCTTTACGGTTATGAGTGGATTTAGTCATAGATTTTATGGGGTACAATTCAGGATAAGCAGGTTTGTTCCATTGGAAAGGCAAAAATATTCACTCTTTCTTAGTAAGGAAGCGGGAAGCGGGCCGTGAGGCTGGCGACAATCGACTGGGCCTCGCTTGTTTTGGCTGGATTCAACGGATCAGAGAGCACGATGGAGATGGCCTTCGCGATTTCCTTCATTTCAGCCTCTTTCATGCCACGCGAGGTCACCGCCGGGGTGCCCACTCGAATACCGCTGGCCTGGAAAGGACTGCGGGTCTCGTCCGGCACGGTGTTCTTATTGGTCGTAATATGGGCAGCATCCAGGGCGAGCTGCGCATCCTTGCCGGAAACATTCGGATGGCTCTTGCGGAGGTCGAGCAGGCTAAGGTGATTATCGGTGCCGCCGCTGACCAGGCCGAAGCCAAGCTTTACGAGCTCATCGGCGAGGGCGCGAGAATTGGCGACGACCTGTTTGGCGTACTCCTTAAACTCTGGGGTGGCGCACTGCGCGAAACAGACGGCCTTAGCGGCAATGACGTGCTCGAGCGGTCCACCCTGGGCGCCTGGGAAGACGGATGAGTCGATCGCCTTGGCGTGCTCGGCCTTGCAGAGAATCAGACCGCCGCGCGGGCCGCGCAGGGTCTTGTGCGTGGTGGTGGTGACAAAGTCGGCATACGGGACAGGTGAAGGATGGACGCCCGCGGCGACGAGGCCCGCGATGTGCGCGATATCGGCCAGCAAAAGCGCGCCGTTCTCCTTGGCAATCTTACCGAAGCCCGCGAAATCGATTTCGCGGGCGTAGGCGGAAGCGCCGACGGTAATCATCTTGGGCTTCTCGCGCTTGGCCATCTCCTCGACTTCATCGTAATTGATACGGCCGTCGGCGCCGACTCCGTAATGGATGGCGGTGTAGAGCTTACCGGAGAAATTCGCCGCGTTGCCATGCGTAAGGTGGCCGCCGTGCGAAAGGTTCATCGTCAGGATCTTGTCGCCGGGTTTGATACTCGCGAAATAGACGGCGGCATTGGCCTGACTACCGGAGTGCGGCTGGACGTTGGCATGGTCGGCACCGAAGAGGGCCTTGGCACGATCGATGGCGAGTTGTTCAATCTGGTCGACGTTCTCACAACCGCCGTACCAGCGCTTGCCGGGGTAACCTTCGGCATACTTGTTGGTGAGAATGCTGCCTTGGGCCTCCATGATAGCGGGAAGCGTGAAATTCTCAGATGCAATCAACTCGATGTGCGTCTGCTGGCGCTTGAGCTCGGCCTTGATCAGGCGATCAATCTCCGGATCGAGCTGGGCGAGAGGAATGCGGCGGATAGCGGTCATGGTCGGGTGGGTATTGAAAGGGCAAAAATAAGGGGCGGGAGTGGCAACGGTAAAGGGGCGAACTTATCCACAGGACTCCATCTTGTCCACGCGGCGGGAGTGGCGGCCGCCTTCGAACTCCGCCGTAAGAAAAGCTTCGGTACAGGCGAGCGCGGTCGGGAGGTCGACATACTTGGCGCCGAAACAAAGGACGTTGGCGTCGTTATGCCGGCGGCTCAATGCAGCGGCGTCGGCGCTTTGCACCAAGGCGGCGCGGATGCCCGCTACCTTGTTTGCGGCGATGGAGATGCCGATACCCGTCGTGCAGACGAGAATGCCGAAATGGGCACGGCCAGCGACGACATCCGCCCCGACCGCCTGGGCGTAATCAGGGTAGTCGCAGGAGGCTTCAGTCTCGGTGCCACGGTCAAGAATCACATGGCCCTTGGCCTTCAGGGCTTCGATGAGCCCACGACGCAGGGCGAGACCGCCGTGATCGCTGCCGAAAGAAAGAGTGAGCGGGCTGGTCATGGGCGGAGATTCTGCCGCAGAAACTCGACCATCGCGGGAATGGCTTCAACCATGGAATCGCGGCACTCCTCATAATCCCGATAGCCTCCACCAAACGGGTCGGGAATGTCACGCGCCACCTCGGTCGGCAGCACGTCACGCAAGAGCAGTACGAAATCAGGCAGGTGTTCGAATCGCGCGTGTAGGGCGGCGAGATGGGATTCGGTCATGCCAAAGATCACGACACTGCGGTCGACCTGCGCCTGAGTGAGGAGACGACTGCGATGCTTGCCGAGATCTAGCCCGATCCGGGACATAGTCTTGACCGAATTAGGAGAGGCAGCTTGGTCCGCCTGCGCGGCCAGACCAAAGGAGGCCACCTGCAGATGCTCAAGCCCCTGCCCTCGCTTGGTCAGCGCCGAACGTAGCAAAGCTTCCGCCATCGGACTGCGACAGGTATTCCCTGTGCAGACAAACGTTACGGTGTCTCGCTCGACGGCCATGGACTCAAGATGAGGGATATGTCCCTCGGTTCAAGAGTTCAAAGCACTCCGTCGCGACGAAGCTGGCGATATCCGATGTCGCGGCGGTAATGACAGCCTTCGAATCGGACCTGCGGGACGACCGCATAAGCCCGGCGGGCCGCCTCCTGAAGCGTGGGGCCATGAGCCACGACTCCCAAGACCCGTCCGCCCGTGGTCACGACCCGTCCGTCCGGAAGGCGCTTGGTGCCCCCGTGAACGATGTCGACGCCCTCAGGTAGTGAAGCCGGTAAGCTGATGACATCACCCTTGCGGATCTCGCCAGGATACCCGCCGGCGGCCAGCACGATGATGATCGTGGCGCCGGGACGGAGCTTGACCGACGCCGAACGGAAACGCCCGAGTGCGATATCTTCCATGATCTGCACCGGATCGGTCTCCAATGAAGGCATCAATACCTGGCACTCGGGATCTCCGAAGCGCACATTATATTCAACCACCCGTGGCCCGGTCGTGGTGACCATAATACCGACATAAAGCGTGCCGCGGTAATCAATCCCATCGGCCTTCAAACCGCGCAGCGTGGGCACGATGATCTCGGTGCGCAGACGATGCTCGATCTCGGCGGTGACGACGGTGGTCGGCGCATACGCCCCCATGCCGCCGGTGTTGAGGCCGGTATCGCCCTCACCGACGCGCTTATGATCCTGGCTCGGCGGGAGCATCAAGTATTCTTCGCCGCAGACCA
>CAIRLQ010000182.1 GCA_903879465.1 uncultured Opitutia bacterium
CCTTCGACTTACTATCCTCTTGGTGTGCAGGTAGGGGCAGCACCGCTTGCTGCCCTCATTGCCGCTCTGGGCTAACGGCGGGTTGGGGACAATCCGCCCTACCCAAGACAACTCATGCGCACCCGCAGTATGTCAGCCTACCAGCAGTTCCCCCAAGGGCGGCGCTATTTTCGCCGCCCTTAATTTTCCCTTCATCCAAAAGTAACTCTACATTTCTTCCCATCGGCGGAGCCCATGATTTAATTGTTTCTACGGGAGTGTAAAGGGCCCCGTAAACAAAACCCAAAAACCATGATCAACCCACGCATCATCGCTCTCTTGGCGATGCTCGCCACGGCCGAACAGGCCGTTGCGAAAGATTCGCCCTCCGCTGCTGTACAGCCCGGCAAGGCTCCTGCGGTCCGCGCCCACAAGCCTGGTCACTTCGGTGACAATCGTCCGTTCACCTGGCCTGCGGTCACGCAGTTCGGTGATCATCTCAACGGCCTCACCGCCGAGCAGGTCAATCTGTTCCTCGACGGTAAGGATGACTTCGAGAAGGCCGAGTCGGTTGAAGGAGGCCTTGGGCCGATCTTCAATCGCGACTCTTGCGTCGCCTGCCACTCGTCGCCCGTCACCGGCGGCGGCAGTTCGGTCAACGTCACGCGCTTCGGCGTCACGGTCCACGGAAAGTTCGATCCGCTCGATTCGCTCGGCGGCTCCTTGCTCCAGGAGAACTCCATCGTGCCGGAAGCCCAGGAGTTCGTGCCCGCGATCGCCAACGTGGTCATCCATCGCAACTCCACGCCGCTCTTTGGTCTCGGTCTGATGGAAGCCATCCCTGACGCGGAAATCGTCCGCAATGCCCGGCAGTATGGCAATGAGCAGATCCACGGACGCGTGGGTTGGGTTACGGATATCGTCAGCGGCAAGCGCATGGCCGGCCGCTTCGGCTGGAAGGCCCAGCAGGCCACCATCACGGCGTTCGCCGCCGACGCCTACCGTAATGAGATGGGTGTCACGAACAAGTACTTCCCCACCGAGAACGCACCCAACGGTAATCAGGAGCTGCTTAAGAAATTCGACTTCGTGCAGGACCCTGAAGATCAAGCCACGGCGACGAGTATCGCCGACTTCGAAAAAGTTGCGAACTTCATGAAGTTCCTGGCGGCCCCTCCCGTCAACAAGCCCACGCCCACCACCGCCGCCGGCCAGCTGATCTTCAATAATCTCGGTTGCGCCCTCTGCCACACTCCCGTGATGCACACCGGTTACAGCTCGATCGCCGCCCTAAATAACAAAGATGTACGCCTGTTCTCGGATCTGCTGCTACACGACATGGGCTCGCTCGGAGATGGCATCGTCCAGGAGACCGCCACCGGCCGCGAGTTCCGCACGCCTCCCCTGTGGGGCATCAGCCAGAGCGCACCTTACCTGCACGATGGCCGCGCGCTGACGATCGATGAAGCCATCAAGGCGCACGAAGGTGAAGGCAAGGTCGTTAAGGATCGCTACCTCAAGCTCAACAAGGCTCAGCAGAAGCTCCTCACCGACTTCGTCCTGTCGCTCTGAGTCGTCGGTCCATCGCCTAACTAGGGCGGCCTTCGGGCCGCCCTGTTCTTTTGGTAGGGTCGGGACCGCGTCACGACATAGCCTGTTTGTCTTGAGGTAGGGACAGCACCACGTGCTGTCCTAGCGATTCTGTCTCGGGTAGGGCCGACCATCCTTGGTCGGCCG
>CAIRLQ010000183.1 GCA_903879465.1 uncultured Opitutia bacterium
ACTCCGCCCATGTCCCAACGGCCGCTTGGTTTCGGTATCTGGGGAACCGGCATGATCGCCGAGTTCCATGCGAAGGCGCTCGCTGAGATCGCCGGCGTGAAGCTCGTCGCGGCCTACAACCGCTCGCCCGCCAAGGGACGCGACTTCGCGATCAAGCACGGCATCGCCTTCGCCGAGACGCCCGAGGCGCTCCTCGCCAATCCGGACGTGGACATCGTCTGCCTCTGCACGCCGAGCGGAGACCACCTGGCCCCTGCCCTCGCCTGCGCCAAGGCTGGCAAGCATGTCGTGGTCGAGAAACCCCTCGAAGTCACCCTCGCCCGCTGCGACGAACTCGCCGCCGCTTGCGCGAAGGCCGGCGTGACGGTCGCCGGCATCCTACCCCGTCGCTTCGGCTCCGGCGCGGTCGCGCTTAAAGCCGCGCTCGAAGCGGGCCGCTTCGGCAAACTCACCCTCGCCGGTGCGCTCATCCCCTGGTGGCGCACGCAGGCGTATTATGATTCCGCCGCTTGGCGCGGCACGTTCGCCCTCGACGGCGGCGGCGCGGTGATGAATCAAGGCATCCACACCATCGACCTTCTCCTCTGGTTCCTCGGCGCGCCCAAACGCGTCTCCGCCACCGCCGGCCTCGTCGCCCACGACGGTATCGAGGTCGAGGACATCGCCGCCGGCTGGATCGAGTTCGCCAACGGCTGCCGCGCGACGCTCGCCAGTTCGACCGCCTGTTGGTCCGCGACGGGCTTCCCGGCCGAGATCCGCATCCACGGCACGACCGGCGCTGCCGTCCTACGTGATGACAAACTGACCGCCTTCGAATTCGAAAAGCCCCTGCCCTCCGATGCCTCCGTCCTCGCCCCGGCCACCGAAGGCGGCGGCGCGGGCGCCAACGATCCGAAGGCCATCGGGCATGCCTGGCATCGCTCCAACCTCGAGGAAGCCATCGCGGCCATTCGGGCCGGCAAGCAGCCCGCCGTCAACGGCGCCGAAGGCCGTAAGGCCGTGGAGTTGATTCTCGCGCTGTATGAATCCGCGCAAAGCGGCGGTGCCCCGGTCAACCTACCGCTCAAGAAGGATCCCGCGCTACGCACCCTTGGCGCCAAATGTCTTTCCTGAACTTACAGATGCGCACCTCATTGCAGAATAAAGACCGCTCGCTTCTGGGAAGCCTCGCACGCGGCATCCGGCGCTTCGGCCAAAAGATCCGACTCACGACGAACCTCGTCCGCCGAGCCGGGCTCATCGAAGGCTGGAAGCTCGCCCGCGCCTCCAAGTCGCAGATTGGCCAAGATGTCTTCGCACTCTCCGAACTCGGTGCGATCCGTGGAGGTTTTTTCGTCGAGTTCGGCGCCACTAACGGCGTCGACCGGAGCAACACGTGGATGGTAGAAAAGCGCCTCGAGTGGAAAGGCATCCTCGCCGAGCCTGCCCGTTGCTGGCATGTCGACTTGGCCAAGAACCGTAGCTGTCTGATCGAACACCGCTGCGTGTGGAAAGCCACCGACGAGAAGCTGACCTTCAGCGAAGTCACCGACCCCGAGCTGTCGACGCTCAGCTCCTTCAGCAATGACGACTTTCACGGTGCAGCGAGGCAGTCGCACCAGAACTATGAAGTAGAGACCATCTCGCTCAATGAGCTTCTCCGCACCCACGGTGCACCGGCGGTAATCGACTTCTTCTCGATCGATACAGAAGGGAGCGAGTTCGACATCCTGCAAGCGTTTGATTTTACCCACCGCTTCCGCATCATCGTCTGCGAGCATAACTACGCTCCCATCCGCGAGAAAATCTGCGCCCTTCTGACGTCGAAAGGTTACGTGCGACGCTACGCAGATCTTTCCCGCTTTGACGATTGGTACGTCTGGCAGGGTTGAGAAAGACTGGGTTTAGCCCCGAAACTCCTCCAGTGGCTTCGTGCCTTCGGCGCGTTCAGCGCCTGAGCGTGAGAGAACCTTGAAGAAGGTGAGCGCGACGATCTTCATATCCAACCAGAAGGTGCGGCGGTCGACATACCAGACATCGAGGGCGAACTTCTCTTCCCAGCTGAGCAAGTTCCGTCCATTGACCTGCGCCCATCCGGTGACAGATACGCTAAAGATGTTAAGGCTATCGGCCACGCTTGGCATCGCTCTAATCTCGAGGAAGCTATCGCCGCGATTCGCGCGGGCAAGCAACCGGCCGTCAACGGCGCCGAAGGCCGTAAGGCGGTGGAGTTGATTCTTGCGCTGTATGAATCCGCGCAAAGCGGCGGCACTCCGGTGGAGCTGCCGTTGGCGAAGGATCCTGTGTTGCGGAAGTTGGGTGTGAAGAAGGCGTAGTTAGTTGACCTGTTGACAAGTTGACACGTGGACAAGGGAGGCAGAGAGACCAGATCCAGGCTGGCACGTTGACAAGTTGACCAGCAGGCAAGGAAGACAGCGAGGCCAAGAGGCGAGCTGCAGTTGACAAGGGGACCGAGCAGAAGGGCTGGAGGCCTTAGGATTCGGATGCCTTGAGTCGCTGTTGACGCAAGCGGATAAGGCCGCCGAGCAACCTAGCCACATCGGTTCTTTTTTCGGAAAGTCGCATGTAAACATCAGGCTCAATCCAGCCGAGGTCATGGCCAATCCATAGCTGAGTTTCCACCTCGCCCAGCGAGCCCCTGGCGATGAATAGAAAGCGCAGCGACTCTTTGTTCGTGCCCCGCTCGTCTCCTTCCGCAATGTTCGAAGGAACAGACAAAGCTGCCCGACCAAGCTGATCACAGTAGGCGTAGTGC
>CAIRLQ010000184.1 GCA_903879465.1 uncultured Opitutia bacterium
CCGCCGTCCGGGAGTGCGGTGACATAGTCCTCCGTCGAGGCGGCGGAACAGGCGACGGTCAATTGCTCGAGTCCGGCGCGGGTGCGGCCATGCCAGCGCAATTCATAACGGGCCGCTACCGGGCCGCTCAGACGATCGATGATCACGAAGCCCTGCCGCAATCGGAGCACCGTGCGCACGGTCCGGACGCCCGGATAGCCATCATGCCAAGCGGTGCACGCTGGGCCAGCTGTCCGATGGCATGCCGTCCAAGGCAGCCAGAGAAAGCGCCTGAACCTTCGCATGGGATCGCGGCCGTTGACCGTGACGACGTTGTGGTGGATAGCTCCGCCGAAATCTCCGCCCGCCAAGGGCGTGTTATAAGAATAACTGCCGACATCTTCGGCAATCCACTCCCCATCCCAGCGGAGCGAGACATGCAGTTGGTCGGCCTGCGACGGACGGGTGTGAAACTCCGTAGGCGCGCGAAAGAACGCTAGCCCGCGAAGATTGCGGAGCACCGTGACCCCCGAGGCGGGATGATCGACCTGCGACGGAAGCACATCGACGGCGCTGGCAGCGAGCGGACCAAGTAGCAGAAGGGCAGCCTCATCCCAGGGGCCGGCGGGGAGACGCTCGCCCTTGAACAGCGTGAGCGCCGTACCGACGGCGGGGCGGAAATCTTCAAAGAAGCATCCGCTGAGAGGAAAGAGGTCGGCGCCATCGTCGGCACCGTAACGCGGTACTGTGCCGTCTGCTTCCATCAACGTCGCGAGAAAATCTGTCGCTAAAACGGCCTTACGGCGGACTGGAGCCGGAAGCGTCGAGCCCGCGGCACGACACACGAGTTCCGCCCAGACGAGTAATTGCAGGAGCAGGCGGTGGTAATTCGTGGAGTGCTGGCTGAAGCCGCCATCCGGGCCAATTAAGGTGTCGACCTGCTGCCAGAGCGCACTACGCCCGCGACGACGCCAATCTGGGGCGCGGGGCAAGGTCGGCCAGAACACGCCGGCGGTCATCAATCCGATGGCTTCGGCGATGCCGTGATTATTCTGTTGGGAAAGGGCGTAATGGATATGGCCTTCGATGCGCTGGGCCGTGGCCTCGGCGAGGCGCGAGGCGAGGACAAGACGCGCGGCCGTCGTGACCGGGTGGTGGCGAAAGGCCTGTAGGCCGAACGAGAGTGCGATTAGGCGGAACGCAGCTTCCTGGCCGCACATCCATTGCGGGCCGCGATTCGGCGGGTTATGCTCCATCCAGTCTTCGACCGTAATCCAGAACCGCTCGGCGTGACGGGCGTCGCCGTCGAGGACCCACGCACGCACGAGCGGAAAGACCCAGGAGAAGCGCGAGAGCTCCCAGACTCCTTTGATATCTTCGGCCCCAGCATCAGTGCAATGCGACCAGTGCCGCGAGGAATCCACCGTGCCGCCGGTGAGCACGTTTTGCATCCATCGCGGCGGGCGACCTACTTCGTCGAGGGGGCCGGAAAAGACGCGGGCAAAACCGCGGCCGAGTGCGTCGGACTCCGCAACGGGCGAATGGCCGCACTCCAACGCCCAGCCTTCGAGATGACGCGATAGGTCGGCGCGGTCCAGCCGGCCGAGGGGAAGATACGGCGCACGTGTGCGCCAAGTCGCGGCGGCTTCTTCGGTCAGTCCAAAAGCCGACCAAGGCTGGCAGGGCATTCGATATTCCAGCAATCCCA
Organism: uncultured Opitutia bacterium; assembly: GCA_903879465.1. Taxonomy (GTDB): domain Bacteria; phylum Verrucomicrobiota; class Verrucomicrobiia; order Opitutales; family UBA953; genus UBA953. The sequence goes on from CAIRLQ010000184.1 coordinate 1,688, forward strand.
GGCGCCGCTCCACGGACCAAAGCGCACGCTTCGCGAGCCAAGTCGGACCGAGGTGTTGGAGAAGAGGAAGGAGCAATTGAAGGGAGGGGTAGGGGTTGGGGTTGGAAAATACTTTCAGGTCTCGGGTCTCGGCCGTCGGGAGCCGGGTTCAGGGGTTCGGGTTCGGGTACAGGTTCAGGATCTGAATTTTGCCCCGCACCTGTCACCTGTACCTGATAACCCGTACCTGAGACCTGAGGGCTGGACTAAAGACAGTGCAAAGGTGCAAATCGGAGCAGAGCTCTTGTGCAAAAGTGAATCTAACTCAGGTGACGGGTGACAGCCCTCAGAACTCGGCCCTCCAGGAGCCAGCCTTTCGGCCACCAGGCGGTCAGCCTTCGGCAGCCGGCGCCCGATCCCCGATTGCCGAAGGCCGAACAGCCGAAACCTGAAATGCCGATGCCCCGGGGGCCGGCACCTGTCACCTGAAATTAGTTCCCCGACCCCGATGGCCGTCACCCGACACCTGAAGCGATTGTATCCGTCACCCGAATAATTTCCCTCCCCTTTATGAATCCAACAAGACTCTACTTATCTCCACCGGATGTGGGTAGTGCTGAAATCGAATACGTCCTGGAAGCTTTCCAATCCAATTGGGTTGCGCCGGTGGGACCGAATCTCGATGCATTTGAGGAAGATTTTGCCCAGCTCGTCGGCTCGAAGCATGCGGTGGCGCTTTCTTCCGGTACGGCGGCATTGCATCTCGCGTTGCGTCTCGCCGGCGTCGGCCCGGGCGACGAAGTACTCTGTTCCTCCCTGACCTTTATCGCCTCGGCTTCGCCGATTACCTATCTCGGCGCCAAGCCCGTCTTCATCGATTCCGAAGAAATCAGTTGGAACATGGATCCGGCGCTCGCC
>CAIRLQ010000185.1 GCA_903879465.1 uncultured Opitutia bacterium
CGCGTCCAGAGCATCCAGCCTACCGGCGATCGGCGATGATAGATCATCACGCGGGCCACTCCCCCGGGGCGGAGTACGCGGAGGATTTCCCGGGCCGCTTGTGGCGTATCCGGGGAGTGATGGATGACGCCCCAGCTATAGACAAAGTCAAAGGAGTTGTCTGCGAAGGTAAGATTCTCCGCGTTGCCTGCGGCCAGTTCGCTGTGTAGTCCGAAGGCCTTGAAGCGCTGGCGGGTGTGCTCGAGCGCGCGGTCGGTGAGGTCGAGGCCGCGCAGGCTGCGCGGCCGGGCTTCGGCGAGTTTTTGGTGGTCGGAACCCATGCCGACACCAATTTCTAGGACGTCTTTTTCCTGGGCTTCTTCGAAACGTGCAAAGGGACAAAGATAAGGCTCCAGTTCGTAGCGGAGCTTACTGACTTGGGCGTAGCGTTCTTGGTCGGTGCCGTGGCCAGCGTAGACTTCGCCGCAACTTCCCCTATTCCAGAAATCGTGAACGTCTTTTAATTCAGTCATGGCGGCGGGGTGGCGGCTAATGTGCGTGGACGCCGCGTGAATGTCAGTAAAAAGGCGGCCGACCCCCGTGTTACGATAATACCGTATCGCTGTATCGAAGGTAGGGGCGCGACTGCGTCGCGTCCGTTCGCCGGATAGGCCGGGGTGGACTTGCTTTTAGCTAAGACCCGATGACTCCACGGCCGTGGTTTTAAACGGACGCCACGCAGTGGCGCCCCTACCCAAGGCAGCTAGGTCGGCACGCAGTACCGACCCTACCTCGCTGCATCCCTTGCCCACTTGCCCACGGGTCAACGCATCTTGCCCCCGTGCCCGCTTACCCCCTAACTCCCGCCATGCCCCGCGCTATCCTCAGTCTTTTCCTTGTCGTGCTCGCATTGCCGGCCGCCGATATTTTTGAGCAACAGCGCCGCCTGGGTCGCGGCGTCAACATGGGCAACTCATTCGAGGCTCCGACCGAAGCCGCGTGGGGCCATGTGATCCAAGACGAGGATTTCTCCCGCATCAAAGCCGCGGGGTTTAATTCGGTGCGCATCCCGACCAAGTGGTCCGCCCATGCGGCTAAGGAAGCCCCCTACGCGATTGATCCGGTCTTCATGGCCCGCGTCGAACACGTGGTGAAGACGGCTCTCGCCGCGGGCCTGCAGGTCATCCTCAACGTGCATCATTACGACGAGATCGACCAAGAGCCTGCGAAGCATCGCGAACGCTTCACCGCCCTCTGGCATCAGATCTCCGCGCGCTTCGCCACGCTCCCAGATAACTTACAGTTCGAACTTTATAACGAGCCGAATACGAACCACTCCGCCGAGGAGTGGAATCTGAACCTGGCCGCGGCCCTCAAGGAAGTCCGTGCGACCAATCCGACGCGCGCCGTGCATATCGGCGGTGTGAAATGGAATCAGGTCCACACACTCAAGGACCTTAAGCTGCCGCCGGAGGACCGGAATATCATCGTCCATATCCATTATTACTCGCCCTTCCACTTCACGCATAAGAATGCCTCCTGGGTCAAGGGCTCCAAGGAGTGGAAGGATGGCGACACTTGGACTGGCACCGAGGCCGAGAAGGCTGCTGTTCTCAAGGATTTTGCCATCGCTCGCGACTGGGCTAAGCAGGCCGGCCGCCCCGTTTTCCTCGGTGAATTCGGCAGCGCGCTCAGCCATCCCGACGCCGCCTCGCGCCTTCGCTGGACTCGGTTCATCCGCGATTCGGCCGAGGCCCACGGCTTCACCTGGACTTATTGGGAATATCAGGCGAACTTCGGCGTCTGGAATCCCCAAGCCAAGGAATGGCGCAAGGATATGCTCGAAGCCCTAACGGGAAAGTGAGAGGTAGGGTCGCGACTGCGTCGCGTCCGTTCGCCGGATAGGGCAGGGTGGACTTGCTTTTAGCTAAGACCCGGTGACTCCACGGCCACGGCTTTAAACGGACGCCACGCAGTGGCGCCCCTACCCCGAGACAGCTAGGTCGGCACGCAGTACCGACCCTACCTCGCTGCATCCCTTGCCAACTGGCCAACTGGTCAACGGGTCAACTAACATTGCCCCCTTGCCCGCTTACCCCCTAACTCACGCCATGCCCCGGGCGCTGATTTTATGGATAGCCGCTTTGGCCGCCGCGCTGCCGGCGGGCGAGCTATTATTCGATGCCGGCCGCTGGAATGCCCCCATCGTCCTCCCAGCGAATCCCGAACCAGATGAATGGTATGGGGCGCAGACGCTGGCGGATTGGTGCGAGCGCGTCACCGGCCATCGCCCCGAAGTGCTGGCCGAATCCTCCGAGCGCCCAGCACCATCGCTCGCGATCTACGTTGGGCAGACGGCAGCCGCCCGCCGCGCGGGTATTACGGCACCGGTGGCGGAAGGCGATGCGGCGGTCCGCCGCGTGGTGCGCTCGGCGGTTTTCTTGCTCGGTAATCATCCCGTAGCCACGCGCATCGCGGTCGGACGTTTCTGCGAACAGCAGCTGGGGGTCTTCTTCGTCCAGCCCGGCCCGCAAGGCGCGGAGTGGGCGAAGCGAGCGCAGGTGACGATGCCGGTGGACGATAATTTTCTGCCGGCCTTTCGCTGGCGGGAATTCGCCTTACATGACGAGACCTCTCTCGACTGGGCTTATTCCGTAGGGCTCGGGCAGGCGCCCCGCTTTTCTCACGCGATGCATGATGCTTTCGGTCCGAAGGAGTGGAAAGAAGACCCGACGCTTTTCCCGACGATCAGCGGCCTCCGTCGCGAGCCCAAACTCGGCGCCTATGAGCCGAACCCGCAGCTGGCCCATCCCCGCGCGGCGGAATTCGGGGCCCGCTACGTGCGGAATTATTTCCATGAGCACCCCGGCGCCTTTTCCGCGCCGTTCGGAGTCAATGATTCCGTAAAGTTCGACGACTCGGTCCGCTCCGAGGGCTGGTATCGCGAACGTCCGGTGCGCACGGATTACCTGGTGGGATTCCTAAATCAAGTCGCCGCCTCCTTCTGGCAGCCGGAGGGCGATCTGAACGGCGAGCACCATGCTATCGGCACATTGGCCTACCTGCAGACCCTGCGCGCCCCGACGGTCCGCGTGCATCCAGCAATCTTCCCGTGGGTGTGCGCCGATCGTATCGGTTACGGCGACGCGGCCTTCGCCGCGCAGGATCGGGCGAACGTGGCCGCCTGGGCGCAGTCGGGCGCCCGTCGTGTGGGCGTGTATGATTATGCCTACGGCGCGCCCGTCGCCAGCCCGCGGGTAAATTTCGCCGCGCTCACTGCCGCCATCCGCGCCACCCGCGGGGCGGGCGCACAAGGCTGGTATGCGGAACTGCAACCTCTGTGGGCTTTCGATGCACCCAAAGTCTGGCTGGCGGCGAAATTGCTCGAAAACCCTGAACAGGACCCCGAACAACTCCTGCGTCGATGGTTTGCTGCCGCCTATGGTCCCGCGGCGGTGCCAATGAGGGATGTCTTCAGTGCGGTCGGACGCGCCTGGGCACGCGATGCGCAGAAAGGTGGCAAGGATCAGTTTCTCCGGAATTTCCAAGAGGAGCGTAGTGCCTTCGTGCTTAGCGACGAGGAACTGCAGCAGATCGAGGTGACCCTGCGGACAGCGCGAACGGAGCTCGAACGCCTCGCTGGTAACGCCGCCGGCCCGCACCAACGTCAGCTCGGACGCCTCACGCAGTTCGACGATGCCTGGGCCCTTTACCGAACTTTCCGAGCCACGGTCACCGCACGCTATGCCGATGATCCGAAGATTCGTGAAATCGAAGAAGACTATCGCCGGCATGAACAGCTCTTTAATCGCCGCTGGAGTACCGTGGGAGCGCCGGTGAAATGGTCGGAGTTCGTGGCCACCGCCAGTCTGGCTCCCGCGTGGGATGAATCGGCGGTGACGGTCGGCCACACCCAGTTCACGGACCGGGTGCGGGTGAATCCCAAGATTGAACTCATGCCGACCCGTCGGCCGGTACGCACTTGGGACGCCAGTGGATTGCATCTCGTGGCTCCGGCAGGTCGCGTCGGGCCTTTTCCCCTCACGGGCGCGCTGGCGGAAGGTCAATTACTGCGCATCAATCTGCATACCCGTCCGGTCGCCGATCCGGAGGCCACTACGCAGATCCTTCTGCGTTTCGTGGTCGCTGATCGGCCGCTCGTCGCCTCGATCAATTGTGCGCCCGCCGGCGGTTCGCTCACCGTAGTGGTGCCGCCGGGGGTGACATCGGCCGAGTACGAAATTGCCTTCACGCGCGAAGCGTCCATCCAAGAAGCTTCCGCGCAGCGGATCACGCCTCCTTCCCGCTAAATGCTTAAACGACTGTTCGATATCGGTTTCTCGCTCGGCTGGCTCATCGTCTTCTCGCCACTGCTGCTGATTGTCGGGGTGTTGGTGAAGTTGAAGCTGGGTTCTCCGGTGCTCTTCATCCAGGAGCGGCCGGGATACCTCGGCCGACCTTTCCGCATGGTCAAGTTCCGCACGATGACCGATGCGCGCGGCCCCGATGGCGTGCTGCTACCGGACCAAGTACGCCTGACCGCCTTTGGGAAATTCTTACGCGCCAGCACCCTCGACGAATTTCCAGAGATGTGGAACGTGCTCACCGGCGACATGAGCGTCGTCGGCCCGCGGCCGTTGCTGATGGCTTATCTCGGGCGCTACAATGCATTCCAGACCCGCCGGATGGAGGTGAAGCCCGGCGTGACCGGTTGGGCGCAGATCAATGGGCGCAATTCGCTCTCGTGGGACGAGAAGTTCGCCCTCGATGTCTGGTATGTCGACCACCGCACCTTCTGGCTCGATATGAAGATTGTCGTGCGCACCTTTTTCAAAGTCTTCGCTCGGAGCGGGATTAACTCGGAGAAAGCTGCGACGATGGAAGAGTTTCGCGGCTGAAGACGCATATTTTCCATGAAAAAAATCATCAACCGAATCCTTGGGAAACTAGGCTATTCCGTCATCAGGAACAGCAAGCTGGCTCATCTCAGGGCCGCCGCCGCTCATGGGAGCAGTTGGGATTTCTTGGCGGAAGTGCGATCGGCCCATGTCGCCGAGTTGGTCAGGCTGAACCCCTTATCCCAAGCCCAGTTGAAGCAGGATCTCTTCGTCCTTTCGGAGCTGGGCCTGAAGCGCGGTGGCTTCTTCGTCGAGTTCGGCGCCGCCAGCGGCAAGGACCTTAGCAACACTTGGTTGCTCGAGAAGCATTTTGGTTGGCATGGCATTTTGGCCGAGCCCGCGAAGTGCTGGCACGAGCGCTTGGCCGCCAATCGCAGCTGTATCATCGAGCATGACTGCGTCTGGAAATCGACCGGCGACCAGCTTGAATTCCTGGAGGCGGAGCAAGCTGAGCTCGCCACGCTCGACGGCTTCCAGCATGTCAACTTACATGAGAAGGGGAGCGCTTCGGCCACCCGCTACCAGGTGAAGACCGTATCCTTGGCCGACCTGCTTGAGAGGCATCATGCTCCGGCCGAACTGGACTATCTCTCCATCGATACCGAGGGCAGCGAATTTGAGATCCTCCGGGGCTTTGATTTCGCCAGATACCCTTTCAAGGTGATCACCTGTGAGCACAGCCACACGTCGATTCGTGAGAATGTCTACGCACTGCTCACCGCCGCAGGGTATGTTCGCAAATATGAGAAGTTCTCCGATTTCGACGATTGGTATGTCCGGGCCTAAGCGTGGCACCGTGCGCTTCCTCAAGGCCTGCTAGGTCGCCTTGCGACGCCGGTCGACCAATGAAAGATCAGGCCTGCAGCCAGCCTTCCGGCCGCAGATCGCGGGTGTCCAAGCCTGCTGCCGGCTGGAACCAGCAGGCGGGAGTCACGACGACCTTGCCTGGTTTCGGATTCAACCAAGCCCCCCACCAAGAGAAAGAGCTGTTCGCGGTGATATGGTGGCAGCAGCGCGACATGAGGATCAGGTCTTCGACGGCCGAGCGGGTATGTTCGGAGACGAAGACCGAATCCGCAGGCAACTCTAGATTGGCGCGCACCCATTCTGGATCGTCAGTGAAGACGCAGACGGCGGATGGTCCGGTCCGCTCGGCGAGCAGGCGCCGGGCGCGGGTATAATAATCAGGCCCCATGAGCCCGTGAAACGCCATGGTCGCCGGGTTCGTGTAGTCCCCCCGACGGATGTGCAGCGAAAGCTTCGGTCCGGGCGGCAGCAGCCTCGCCGCGAGGGCGTCCAGCCGCCCTGACTCCTCCGCAGTCGGGGTGAAGTCTGCGCGAATCACCTCGGCTGCTTCCGCGAAGTAGCGCTCGCTTTGGTAGTAGCCTTCGAGGCGAGTCGGCGCATTCACATGACGAATGGTTTCGTCATAAGAGAAGCCAGCCTCCTTGAAGGTCCGTTCGCCGCCTGTGAGTTTCCGCAGCCATCGTCGGAACTTTCCTGCGCGACCCAGCGGGGTTCCCTCCGTGATCAGCGCCGCCTCGCTAAGCCTGAATGCGCCGAGGCTATAGGCGCGATGACCCTGACGGAGCAGTGGTCGTAGGTCCAGTGTCAGCGGTGCGCCTACGCGGAGCGACAACGCCCGCCCGGCGGCGTATTGGAACATCTGGTTCCCGAGTCCTCCCTCGAGCGCGACCACGATTTTCTTCATACGATTTCACTCCCGGAGGCCATGCTTCAGCGTGTCCTACGGGAGTGAAATCGGTCAACCACATACGGGGCCGCCGACGGGAGACGAACGCCCTCGGGCAACTTGGTCCGATGCTTTGCGTCCATCGCCGCGCGGCTGCGCTGACGGGGATCTTATTTTCCGCCAAGGAGCCGCCAGCATGCCGCCAACGGTTGCCTAGAGAAGGCCCTCGCCAGCCAGACGAGGCTTTCCTTCCAGTGGCGCAGGGACCACGCCCTGCGCGCATATGGGACAAGACAACGGCGAACATGTCGGCCTCGCGGCAAGTGTCCGCGGAGTTCCCAGGTGCGCGCGATGTTGTCTTCCAGCCAAGCGCCCTCGAGCGGTTGGCCGGCCGGATGCAGCGCCGCCGCCAGGCATTCCAGTCGGAACGCGCCTTCGTCGGCCGCCCCGATGGACAACTCCGCGAAGATCTCGTCCCCGACCGGCGTGAGCCGGCCTTCCAAGGGGTCCGGTCGTCCGGCCCGGCGTTCGGCGGCGCTATGGCGCGCGGCGAACGCCGCCAAGGATTGCTGACGGCGGTGTCGGAAGGAAATGCTCCCGCCATGGATGCGATATCGCACCAGCGGCATGGGTAGGTTATCGACCGAGTGGCCATCCAGCAGGCGAAGCCACAGGTCATAGTCCTCGGTATGCAACAAGGCTTCGCGGTAGCCGCCGATCGCCATAAACGCCGCCCGCCGCATCATCACGGCCGAGTGAGCGAGTGCGGAACTACTGAGCATGGCCTGGGCTACGTTGGCCGGACCGGTCGGATAAGGCACTATTGCCGTCACCTGGCTGTTTTCGTCGATGGTACGAATCGCGCTCCCGACGGCGGCCAGCTCGGGATGGCTGTCCAGATGGGCGCGCTGGAGCGCAAATCGTTCCGGCTCCGCGATATCGTCCGCGTCGAGCCAGGCGATCAAGGGAGCCTTGGCGGAGCGTACGCCCAGGTTGCGGGCCGCGACCTGTCCTTGGTTCGTCTGAGTCAGGATCCGGCAACGAGGCTCAGCTCGGGCGAAGGCATCCAGCAGCCGGGGGGTATCATCCGTCGAGCCGTCATCGACGATCACAATCTCGAAATCACCCAGGGTCTGGGCCTGCAGGCTCGCGAGGGTCTCCGGGAGAAAGCGGGCGCCATTGAAGACAGCCATCACCACGGAAACGGCGGGAATCATCGAGGGCGATAGAACCTGCCGCCGTAAGTCCCGTCCAGCCTGAAGCGGCCGCTCAGGCGGCCGGGCCGACCTTCCGGAAGGAATAGATCCCGCATCCGTATTCCAGCTGGGGGCCTTCGCCCTCTAGGGTCACATCTTGGTGCAGGTCGCCTTGGTCGTCGACATAGTCGAACCGAGTCAGCACGAGCCGGCACTCGCCAGTCGGCCAATTCAGGATGTCGCGCGGCGCGAAGATCCGATGCGCGTTGAAGCACACCTGGGCGCGTCGGCCGATCGGGAAGCTGATGTAGAGCGTGCCACCGGGCTTCAACATCCGGAGCAGGTTCGCGAAGCCGCGAAGATGGCCGTCCGGCATGATCGGATCGGTGTAACGGCCGAGCCCGAAGTGCTCCAGGGCGTGGAGGCACGAAACCGAGTCGGCGATTTCCGCCGGAGCATGACCCTCCTTCATCAGGTCGGCTTGCAGGAAGCGGATGTTCGCATGTCCCGTCTCCTTGAGCGGGCGAACGTCCATGATTTCGATCGGCCGGAAGGCGGCGACATGGGCGATGAAGCCGTCGATTCGCGAGCCGACATCGATATGGCGGGAAGGGTTCGCCTGATAGATCATCCGGGCGACGAGCAGGTCTTGATGGAAGTAGTGGCCATGGGCGCTTCCTGCCTGGTCGGAGTAATCGTAAAGGATCGGGAAGAATTGGTCGACCTGGCCGCCGCGCGCCAGGAATTCCCGATGATTATCGAGAAACTCCGGCAGCCATCGGACCGGCTGTTTCCGACGGTCGAGATCCTTCCAGATCTTCCAGAACCTCGGCCGGAAAAGGCTGCGCAGGAAACGCCATCGAGAGGGCTTCTTCATTTCAAGTTTGGGAATTCAGGAGACGCGCTTGATGCCGAGCTTCTTAAGCGAAGGGTCCTTTGCCAGCGGAAGGTCCACCGGTGCACCGCCCGCTTGCGCCGATTGATACAGGGCGAGAATTAATTCGACGGCCTTGCGGCCTTCGGCGCCGTTGACGGCGGGCTGCTTGCCGGCGCGGATCGCGGCGATGGCGTCTTCCAGATTGGAGCGATGCCAGGCATGGCCGATGGCCTTAGGGTCGTTGGCGCCCGCGCCGCCACCTTCGGTGGCAGGTGCGATAACCGCGTCGTCAGAGGCCAGGGGCTTTTCGAATTCGAACGCGGTCAGCTTGTCGTCACGCAGCACGGCCGCGCCGGTCGTGCCATGAATACGGATCTCAGCGGGGAAGCCCGTCGCGGACCAACAGGCCGTCGAGCTGGCGAGCGTAGCCCGGCAGCCGTTGCCGAATTCGATCCAACCGGTGACGGTATCCTCGACTTCGATGCCCGCGTGGGCGACCAGGCCCGCGGTGGCGGAAACGCGCTTAGGCGTACCGAGGAACCAGAGGAGGAGGTCGATGGTGTGGATGCCTTGATTCATCGCCGCGCCGCCGCCATCGAGGGCGAACGTGCCACGCCAGGCCGCGGAATCATAATAGGCCTGGGTACGCCACCATGGGATGAGTGCGCCGGCCATGGTGAGTTGACCGAAACGGCCCGCCTCAATCGCAGCCTTGAGCGCGACCGCCCCCGCACAGAAGCGGCGTGGCAGGATGCCAGCGACCGTCACGCCGGCCTTGGCGCAGGCGGCGGTGAGCGCATCGCAGCGGGCAAGCGTGACCTCGAGGGGCTTCTCGACGACGACATGCTTGCCGGCCTGCGCGCAGGCGAGGGCCGGGGCGAGGTGGTCGCCGCTCGGGGTACAGAGGCAGACGATGTCGACGGCCGGGTTCGCGAGGAGCGCCTCGGGCGTCTCGGCGAAGGTGATGCCATGCTTGGCGGCGAAGTCGCGTCCCTTGGCGGGTGAGCGATTATAGGCCGCGACGAGCTTCGCGCCGGCGATCTCGGCGAGCGCCTTCGCATGGAACTCGGCGATCATGCCAGTTCCCCAGATGCCGAAACCAAGGGGCCGTTGGGACATGGACCGAGGTTATGCGGGAAAGGCGGATGAGGGAAAGGATGAACCGAATCGGTCAGGCTCTCGTGCATCGCCGATCCGCGGTCAAAAGAGCCCAGCCCGCACTCAGCGGGGCGAGGGCGAAAGCTCGCCGCGTCCACCGCCGGGCGATTTCTGCGTGGCCTTGTTGTCGGCAGCGACGGACATAGGGAATGACGCAGCGGCGAACGAAACTTCCCGGCGGAAGGTGGGACCGCAGCCCCCAGGCCAGCTCCAGGTTCTCCTCGAGCCAGGCATCATCGTTATCCTGGCCGGCCGGCCAGAGGGCGGCCTTGAGGGATTCGAGACGAAAAGCAGCTTCTTGCGCCGGTTTGAGTCGGAGTTCCTTCAAGACGCCCAAGTCCATCGGCTGGTTGAACCCGTGAAGAGGGTCTGGCTTGCCGGAGCGGCGCGCGTGAGCGCAGTAGCGTGCGACGAAAGTGGCCAAGGCCTGTTGCTGACGATTGCGAAAGGAGACGCTGGTCCCGTGCTGCCGATAGCGCAGCAATGGCTCCGGCAGGTTGTCCAGTCCGTGGCGTTCACCGAGGCGAAGCCAGAGATCGTAGTCTTCGGCGTGGCGGAATGCCTCGCGGTATCCTCCGGCCGCCAGCACGGCCTCACGGCGCATCATGACCGACGGATGCGCGAGCGCGCAGCCGTGAAGCATGTCCGCGGCGACCGCTGCCGGGCCGCGCGGATAGGATTGCAGGCGGCCGAAGACGCCGTCTTCGCCGATGATCCGGATGGCGCTACCGAGTACGGCGACTTGCGGGTGGGCCTCGAGGAACGCGACCTGCCGAGCGAAACGTTCCGGCTCCGCGATATCGTCCGCATCGATGCGCGCGACCAGCGGCGCCCGGGCTTCGGCCAGGCCGCGATTGAGCGATGCGACGAGTCCGCGATTTGCCTGCGTGATGACCCGGTAGCGTACGTCGCGCGCGGCAGCTTCCGCGAGGATGGCCGTCGATCCGTCCGTCGAGCCATCGTCGATGGCCACGATCTCGAAGTCGCCGAAAGTCTGGCCGGCCAGGCTCGCAAGCGTCTCCGCCAGCCAGCGTTCGCCGTTATAGACTGCCATGACGACGGAGACCGATGGTGTGCTCATCGACTTCGTGCCCACCTCAGCCCGAGAGACCAGAGGGTTTTTTCTCGATGCCAAGCGAGTCTCCAATTGCGGAGCGCCCGGAGCCATTCTCGGTGCCCCCGAGCTAGCAACGGCAGGGGAGGCTTGCGCCTTTCGCCGATGAGCGAGTTGCCGTCATCCTCATGGCGAACCAATTCGGGAAGCACGTGCATGATCACGCATGCATGGGCCGGCTCATCATCCATGTGGTCGTCAACGGTCTGCCAGAACCGGGCGGAGCTGCGGAGCAAAGCAGCGGCGGCGGCCGGGTCGAGCAGGTAAGCTACGGCGGAGTGTCCGGCCGACAGCGGCCGGATGATTTCCAGTCCGCACGTGAGCCGCCGCCAGAGCTTCGCTCGAGGATGGCGCTGGCTGAAGAGCCGGAGGATGACCTTCGTGCCGGCGACAGTCTCGGCTAATTCTCCAAGCTTGTCGGCCGTATCGTCCCGCAGCCGCGCGTCATCTTCCAGGATAAGGCATGGGCAATGTCCCTCGGCCACCTTCGCCCAGGCTGTTTTATGTGCGAGAAAGCAACCCACTTCGCCGCGGGTCAGGCCATAGCCCAACATGCGGCTACGAGTCAGATGGTCGTAGCCTGGCTCGTCTTCGGCCGGGCCTTCCACGAAGACAGCCGGCAGGAAAATGGCGTTTAACCCCAAAACGGATAGATGGGCTTCCAGTAATGTTCGCCGCCGACTCCCGGGCCTGCTTATGGCGATGATCTGACAGTGGCGCATCCGGCAGGATTAGGTGCCAAGACCAAGGAGACCGCAAATCGTAAAAAGCCGGCGCCCGCGATTCCCGTCATTCTCTTCCCCGCGACGGGGTCCGTCTTGCACGTGGCAGAGATGACCCTAGATGATTAGCGTGGATTAAAGGGGACAGGCATTTATGCACCATGCTGTCCGCTGCCTTCCGCCCCTTCTCGCCCGACGATGATTTACGCCTCAGTATTTTACAGAAAATATTCGAATGACGCCCTCTTCACGCCAGGCGCCGGCGAAAATAACGGCGAATTTTACCTCCCCTACGCCAAGCTGAGAGAGAAGTTTCTAGAGAAGGGTATCGAGCTGCACACGCCGGATAGGAACGAGGGAAGAAAAGTCGCGTTCGAGATCCACATCAATTGTCGGCGCAGGGCTCCGTCAGCCAGGGCTTACGTCTATCTTTTCGAGAACCCGCTGATCCGTCCGCTTAATCGCGATCAAAGGGCCTTGGCCCGCTACGCGAAGTGGTTCACCTGGGATGGAGAGCTGCTCGGCGACCCCAGGTCAGTCCGGCTTGCCTATCCCCATCGGCTGAAGTTTGATGCTTGGAACGGACCCGAGCAGCGCCCGCTCTTCTGCGTGATGGTCGCTTCTAACAAGGCGTTGCCGTCGTTCGACCCGCGCAGCCAGTACCATACGCGCGTGCGCATCCTCGAGTGGTATGAGCGTCACGCCCAGGTGGATTTCCATCTTTACGGCCAAGGGTGGGATCGCCCGGCCGCCTTGTCCGGCCGCATGGGCCGCGTCATCAACCAGTTCCGCAAGATTGCCGCCCGGATCTTGCCGACCAAGTTGCTTTACGCGACATGGCGTGGGCCGGTCGACGACAAGCTGGCGCTACTTGCCCGAGCACGCTTCTGCATGGCGCACGAGAACTGCCGCGACCTCCCCGGCTACGTGACGGAGAAGATGTTCGATTGCTTCCGCGTCGGCTGCGTGCCGATCTACGTAGGGCCTAAAGAAATCGCCGAGCTGGTCCCGCCGGATTGCTTCATCGATGGGCGGGCTTTTGCCACCCCGGCGGAGCTGGACGCCTTCCTGCGGAGCATCGACGACGTCGCCTATCGCGGGTATCAGGATCGCATCGGAGATTTCCTGCGGTCCGCGGCGGCCAAGCCTTTCACCCAGGAGCATTTCGTGGAAACCATCGTGCGGGAAATCGGCGCTGATTTAGGCCTCTAAGGCGATCCGAGCGCTGACTCGTTTGGTGGTGTCACAGGTTAAAGGTTTACAGGAAAATTTTTGGCACAAAATTAGCCAAAGTGAAGATTCACCTTCTCAGTTTCGCGAGCTCGCGCCTCGGGTCGTTGCATAGGCTCCAGCGGGAAGCCGAGGCGATGGGGTGTTTCGAGTCCGTCACCCTGCTGAGCGCCGGCGACTTGGGGGCGGACTATTGGTCGGCCTGCGGTGATTTCGTCCGCACGCAACCGCAGCGCGGCTACGGATTCTGGACGTGGAAGCCCTACATCATTCAGCGCCATCTCGCGTCGCTGCCCGAGGGCGACGTCCTGCTGTATGTGGACGCTGGGTATTCGCTGAACGAGGAAGGGAGGGCGCGCTTCCAGGACTACATTGCCCGCACCTGCGCTCATCCAGCGGGCTGGTTTGTTTTTGAGACCGGCCATCCGATCGGCCCCTACACCAAGCGCTCCCTGTTGCGGAAGCATGGGGCCGACGACGCGACGTCGCGGGCCCTCCCGATGCTGCAGGCGGGATGCCAGTTCATCGTTGCGCGCCCGGATAACCTCGCCCTGGCGAAGCAATGGTTCCAGGCCATGCAGGAGAGGGCCCTGATTGATGACTCGGCCGCCGCCGACGAAGTCATCGGCTTCATCGCCCATCGCCATGACCAGAGCGTCTTTTCGATTCTCGCCCACCGCCGCGGCGTCGATCACGCCGAGGACGAGACGGATTGGGGGCCTGATTGGAACGCACATCTGGACTATCCGTTGCATACGCGGCGCTGGAAGCACCGTATCGGCTGGCCAACGACCTGGCTACGTCGGCCTTGGCTTGGGCGCCTCCTTCGCCGGATTTAATCTAAGACGCCAACCTAGCGCAGAAAGGCTTCTACGAATCCGTGCAAAAAGCGGCGAATCTCTTTGTTCGCCCGGAAGAAAAATAGCCGCCCTCGCCGCCCCAGCGAATCGTCGCGACCTTCCTTGTCGGCGTAGCCGATGGTGGAGGTATTGGCGGCATCGGTTAGTGCTGCCGGCATCGGACGCACGCCGCGGATACGCAGCCCGGTCTCCCAAGGGCGATCTAGAGCGTGGTCGACCTGCTCCGTAATCGGACGCAAGGACTTCAGCAGGGCCTCGGCCCCGTGGCGATTCACGGCATAGGCCGCCGACGAAGTTGTCCGGGTAAGGTGCACGACGAGATGGTGGGCTCCATCTAGGCGACGCTTTCGGATTGGCATACCCGCATGAATACAGAAGAGCTTCACGAGATCCCAATCGTCTTTTTCGCCCAGCGCCCGGAGAATCTCGGCGCAGTCCGGAAGCAGCTCGACGTCGTCTTCCAGTACTACGCACCATGGAGCTTCGGAGCGCAGGAACAACTCCAAGGCCTTGAGGTGGCTTAGGGTGCAGCCGACTTCGCCGGGGCGGGGTGCCGGCCGACGGTTACGTATCGAGTAACGTGCCGAATCTACCAGCTGCTCCCAGTCCGGGACTTCTTTGCCAAGCACGGCAGCGACCCGGACATACTCGAACCCTCGTGAGCGAAGGTGCGCATCCAGCGCCGCCATTCGCTCTTTATCCTTGTCCAAATTAATTACGTAGATGGGCGGCATACTCGAAGCAACACGCAGGAACTTTGACCCTCAAGGGGTGGTATCAATCCAAAAAGTCCGGGGCATTAAGCTAAAGTCGCCAGCCAGCTTTCCAAAGCAAACCGTCGAGTTTGGTGCCGAGGCTGGAAAGGTGCCGGCCGAGACCGGTGCCGAGCGCGTGGTCGCGCAGCCCGCGGTCACGGTAGGTGCGCGGGCGTTCGGCCCAAGGTGTGGCGAGGAAGCGCCGCCAGGCCGCACGATGTTCACCTTCGTCGAACCAGGCCGGAATGATATTTCCGTTAAACCAAGGTTCGCGGAGATACGCGAGGTAGAGTTCGTCATCGGCATCGACCTTGAGGATGTGGTCGATGGCCTCCGCAAAGCTCGGGAACGCCGAAACGTCGATGAAGCTCCGCGGATTGAAGTCGAGCGCCACCAAGGGGTTTCCCCAGTAGACGGGTAGGCTCCCGGCGAGCATGGGCTCGACGAGTTTCTCCGTGGTGTAACCAGGCGAAGCGGAATTCTCGAACGCTAGGGTGAACTTATAATCGCGGACAAATGCCATCTTGTCGCCGACGGGGCGCCCAAGATTATTGAAGTGGCGGCCGCCAGAATCGACAGGCCGTCGGCGGTTCAGCTGGCGGAAAAATAGATTACGCTGCGGGCAGCGCGGGTTGGAGACTACGAAGTTACAGAATTTTGATTTAGCTCGAAGTAACACCTGCGCATCGAAATCAGGGCCTTTGAGCAGGCGACGTGGGTCTTCGACGTAGAAGACATATTGCGGCAGACGGTAGTGGCGAGGGTCTTCGGGCAGGTGGCTAAAGGTGATCGCGTGGTCGCAGGCGTCAAAATCCGGCAAGACATTCTCAGAGGTAAAGAAGACCTTGCGGCCCCGAAAGGCCCGGTGCGCTTCGCCGAAGGTTGAGTAAATCAGCACCTCCGCTTCCGCCATCGGGACGATGCGCACATCATACTCCGCGGCGAGGAGGCGGGTGAAAATATTATCCTGTGGATCGAACGACGCGAGACGGTCGCGCTCGTTACGACCAAAGATGAAATCGCTAAAAGCTATCCGGAGGGGTCGCATGGGCGATCAGTTACGCGGGCCGTACTTGCGCTGCGGGGGCTGCGTCGGCGCGATGGGCTCGATCTGAATGCCGGCGCAGGCGGGGTGGCGGCCGAAGGCGCCGTAGCTCTCGGTATCGAAGCGCGTGGTCATACCGCGGGCGGCCTCAGCGACGAGCACGCGTCCGTCGGGCTGGAGGAAGCCGATCTGCACTATCGTGGGTCCGTCGACCTTACGGGTGTGGGCGACAATCTTCTCCATGAAATCACCGGCTTCCGGGCCGGGCTTGAGGGCGAAGAGAATCTTCTTAATCAGGCTCGGCGCCCGGCGGAGCGGCGTGATGGCGTGGGCACTGAGCGACCATTCGCCGCGCTCCTCGCGCCAGTTGAGGCGAGCGTCGACGATGACGTGTGAGCCGTCCATGAGCAGCGGAAGTTCGCCGTCCTTGATCTGGGCCGCAGCGTCATAGGCTTCGGAGAACATCATCACGGGGATCGTCACCGAGCGCGAGGCGACGGTGAAGAGGGCCCATGGGCGGTTGTCTTTCTTGGAGATTTTCTTCTCGAGGGCGCCAACAATCCCGCAGACGCGCACGGTGTGCCGCTCGGTCTTATTGAGATCAATCCGGTCGGGTGTGACGGTGAGCGTGGCAACGGCTTCGTCGAGGCCCTGGTAATCGGCGAGCGGGTGGCCGCTGAGGTAGAAGCCGAGCAGGGCCTTCTCGCTATTAAGCATTTCCAGCTTCGGCATTTTCTCCGACTTACGTAGAATGAGGTCGGTCGGGCGCGCGGCGCCGGCGTCTTCGGCTCCGAGCAGATCAAAGAGCGAACCCTGACCGCTGGCGCGTTCCTTGCGCTCGCCCGCGACGTGGCGGCGGACGGATTCAATAGAATCGACGAGGTGGCGGCGATCCTCGCTGGTGAAGTCGAAGCCGCCGGCCCGGACGAGGCAGTCCAACGTGCGGGAGTTGAGGTCGAATTCACCCATGCGGCCGACGAAGTCGGTAAAATCCTTGAAGGGTCCGTTCTTCTCGCGCTCAGCGACGATGTTGCGGGCGGCCTGTTCACCAACGCCCTTGATGGCGCCGAGGCCGAAGCGAATGGCGTTGTCCTTAATGACCGGCGTGAAGTCGGTGTCGGACTGGTTTACGTCGGGCCCGAGCGCCTTCATGCCGAGGGCTTCGACTTCTGCCATGAAGTCCGCGAGCTGGTCGGCGTTGCCCTGTTCGGAGGTCAGTACGGCCGACATGAACTCCACCGGGTAGTTGGCCTTTAGGTAAGCGGTGCGATAAGAGAGGATGGCGTAGGCGGCGGAGTGTGATTTGTTAAAGCCGTATTCCGCGAACTTCTCCAGGGTTGCGAAGATTTCCTCGGCCTTCTTCTTATCGATATTGTTGGTCGTCTTGGCGCCCTCGACGAAGATCGAGCGTTGTTGCTCCATCTCCTCGCGGATCTTCTTGCCCATCGCGCGACGGAGCATATCGGCACCACCGAGGGTGTAGCCGGCGACCACGCGGGCAGCCTCCATTACCTGTTCTTGATAAACTAAGATACCGTAGGTTTCTTTGGCGACTTTTTCGAGAAGCGGGTGCGCGTATTTGACGAAGCTAGGGTCGTCCTTGCCCTTAATGTAGTCGCCGATGAACTGCATCGGACCCGGACGGTAGAGCGCGATCAGCGCGACAATCTCATCGATGGCGGAGATGTGGAACTTGCGGCAGAGCGATTGCATACCGCCAGACTCAAGCTGGAACACGCCGACAGTCTTCGCCTCGTTGAGCAGGGCGAAAGTCGCGGCGTCTTCGAAACCGACTTTTTCGATGTCAAACGTCGTCTTGCCGCGATGCTTGCGCACGAGCTTCTGGGCGTCGTCGATAATCGTGAGCGTCTTGAGGCCCAGAAAGTCCATCTTTAGCAGGCCGAGTTTCTCGACGGGGTCCTTGGCGTACTGGGTCGTCAGGTCGCCTTCCTGCATTGTCACCGGAATGATGTCGGTCAGCGGCCGGTCGGCGATAATCATGCCGCACGCGTGTTTACCCGAGTTGCGGACCATGCCCTCGATGATGCGGCCGGTCTCGATAATACTCGCGGCCTGTGGGTTGATGCTGACTTCCTCGCGGAGCTCGTTGGATTTCTTTAGAGCGTCCTCGAGCGAAATATTGATGTCGTCCGGGACGAGCTTCGCGAGGCGGTTGGTCTCGATGAACGGCAGGTCGCGGATTCGGGCGAGATCGCGGACGACCATCTTGGCGCCAAAGGTGCCGAAGGTGATGATGTTGGCGACGCGGTCTTCGCCGTATTTCTTGCGGACGTAGCCGACGACTTCGTCGCGACGACGCATGCAGAAGTCGATATCGAAGTCGGGCGCGGAGACGCGCTCGGGATTCAGGAAGCGCTCGAAGAGCAGACCGAAGCGAATCGGATCGATGTCCGTAATCTTAAGGCAATAGGCCACGATGGAGCCGGCGCCTGACC
>CAIRLQ010000186.1 GCA_903879465.1 uncultured Opitutia bacterium
AAGCAGCCCGACAACCCAGACGATATCGGAAACTGGTGAATACGGCGAGGCAGCATTCCTCCCGGCTTACGGAGCGCGGCGGCTTCACCCTGCTGGAGACGTTGCTCGCTATCGGCCTGATGACCATGATCGCGGCCGTACTCATTGGAGGTTCCAGTGCACTCCTCAAGAGCGCCTCTGATGCCGACCCGGAAACGGCCGTACTCGCACTCTTTCAGACGGTGCGCCGTAATGCGGTGCTACAAGGCACGATTCTGGAACTAACCCCGGTCACCACGATTGACGAAACTGGCCCTGACTTCACTTGGGGCGAAGAAATCGGCAGCGAGGAAAAGCCCCGCCGTGAGGAGACCCTCCCCAAGGTAGAAGACAAGGTCGTCAAGATTCTCGCCCCGGTCTCGGACGGTGCGATCCTCCTCGGCGGGGTCGCCTCGGAAAAATCCTTGGTACGGATGCGCTTCTTCCCTGACGGAACGTGTGATCGCGTCCGACTCGAAATCACCAACAAGGGCGAGCGACATATCCGGATGATCGACCCACTTACCTGCGCGCCATTACCGGTCGCCGCCCCCAAATGAAGCGCCGCGGCTTCACCCTCATCGAGGTGCTGGTCAGCCTCGCCATCTTCGCCTTAGCCGCGGCCAGCCTCGGCGGAGCCTACTACAACGTCCTCCTGAGCCGCATCGCGATGAAGCAAGATGAGCAGGGACTGGACGACATGGCCCGTTGCCGGGCGGCCTTACTGGAGACCCCTGGCTTTGATGATGTGGAAACCGGCGGGGAAATCCACCTGCCGGGAAACCGCACCGCCCGCTGGAAAGGCAAAATCGAACCGACCTCCGTCAGCGACCTATTCGCCGTGAACCTGACGGCCGAAATCCAAGCGACCGAAAACGGCGAGTTTGGGCCCGAGCGCACGGAAGCGCGCATGCTTCTTCGGCCCACTTGGTCCATCCCCGCCGACCGCCAAAAAATCCGCGATGAGGCCCGCGAGCGGCTGCTCAAGGAACGGGGTTATGACGAAGCGCTGGGGAATTCCACTTTTCGGAGCACCCGGACGACGGGCAAGAAACTCGTGCCGCCCACTGCGGCGAATCCCAGTGGTGCGAACCCGAAAAAAGGCGGCCAAAATCAAACCGGCGGTGCTGGCGCCGCCAACGGCGGCACCACCTCTGGCGGCGGCAAAGCCCCACCGCCCGCGCCCACGGCTGGCCCCAAGCAATGAAGCTGAGCCCTCGAAGTCGCGGCGGTTTCACCATGCTCGAGATGCTCGTCGCCCTCGCGCTCCTGGGTGCCCTCATGGTGTCGCTCAATACCTTTCTTTTCTCGATGGGTGAGCTCTGGGGCAAAGGCCGCGATCAGCGCTTGTTCGACCAACATTCTCGGGCCGTGGCCAGTGTAGTGCGACGCACTTTCGAAGCGGCCACCTACGGGCCGGGCGCCAGCGGCGTCCGCCTCAAGGATATCGATAACGGGAGCGGGACCACGGAACCACGGCTCACGTTTATTCTCGCCGACGCTGCTCGGCTGGCCGAATGGCCCGAAGGGCCGCTGCCAGATGTGGATTTCAACGTGTACGTCGACCCCGAGCGCGGCCTAATTTTCCAGTGGCAATCTAGGCTCGAGTTGGAGCGAGAGAAGAAAGACCTACACGAAACCATCATCAGCCCGTTCGTTAAAGCGCTCCATTACGAATACTATGACGCCACGCTGAAAGAGTGGAAAGTCGAGGATGAGCCGAAGCACGATGATGGCGGTACCGCTTGGCTCAAGCCAGCACGGCTGCACCTCATCTTCAAATTCCCTGAGCTCAAATCTACCCCGGTGACCAAGGATGGACCGACCTCGGACCCCAAAGTCGTGATCAACATCCCCATCAAGCGCACCGGGGCCACCACGCCATGAAGAAGCATAACCGCCGAGGCTCCGTCATCATTATCGTGCTTGTGCTGATCACCTTGGCATCGTTGTCGCTGGGCCGTTTCATGGAAGACAACTCGCTTGAGCTGCAGATGTCGACCCAGGAGGCCGATCGCCGCCGCCTCCGCGCCGACGCCCAAAGTGAACTCGAACTTGCACTCGCGGTCATCGCAGAAATTCGCGCCATCGACCTCAATAAAATCCATGCCCCTTCGCAGGGCTACGACGACCCTCACGCTTACGCCCACTTCCCCGTGCGCGAAGGGTTAACCGTGACTTTTGACTACGAGGATGAGACCGCGAAGTTACCCCTCAGCGTGTTGACCAAGAATGAGCTCATCCAATTGCTCTACTCCCTGGGACAGGAACAGCGCGACGCCGAGCGCGTCGCGGACGCCCTCGTCGCCTGGCAGAGTAAGTCCTACGAGTCGATCGAAGAGGCCGCGACGGACGCTGCCTATCAACGTGCCACACTCTCCTTCCGCCCCGCTCGCCGACCGTTCCGCACGTTCGAGGAGTTCCGATCTGTCGGCGTCGCGAAGGACTTCTTCTTCGACGAACTCGGCCACCCCACCCCGCTATTCGAGGCGTTCAAATCCTGCGTGAGTTTATACACCTTCCCCCAGGCCAATATCAACACAGCTTCAGACGCCGTCCTCCTCTCGCAAGGAATTGACGAGACGCAGTTGGGGTTAATCCGCGACCGGCAAAAAGAAATCGGCCGCCGGAGTGTCGGCACCCCACCTTATTTTCGCGTCGCCGACGAAGTCCGCCAACTAATCGGCGCGAAAGCGAGCCTCGGGAAGTTTGATGACGAAGTAATCCTGATGTGGGTGCGGGTAACCGTCAAAGAGGGCCTCTCCAAGTGTCGCGTCAGCGCTTTAGTCGCGGTTCGCCAAGACGTCGCCTACCCCAGTGCCACCCCTAATCCGGACACCGATACCAGCATCGGCCAATCCCGCACGGGCACCCGGGCACCGACTATTCCCAAGACAACGGGAACCTCGACAGCCTCAACGGGGTCGACTACTACCAAGCCCTCCCCTTATCTCACCCCGGGCATTGAGGCTTCCCCCACCCTTGGCACCTCTAACCTGAGCGGCCGAGTAGCCAGCAACACCATCAACTACCCCTTCCAGATTCTCGCCTGGGAAGAAGACAACGGAGCCCCTCCCGCCCCCACCCATTCCGAAACCCCTGCCGCCCGGCCCAACCTCAAAAAATGAGCCCCTCTCCCATTCCTGACTCCCCCGCTTCCCCTCCGGACGCGCCCCGTAACGCAAACCGTGCTTCACAGGGAGAAGCCGCCCTGCTTCCAGGCAATCGCTTCTTCGTTCGGCGATTCAGCGTCGAAGGCGCCGATGTCGCAGGACAGGTCAACCTCCAGCTCGAAGCGATCTCTCCCTTCCCGCTGGAGCAAATGCTGGTCGGCCATATCAGCTCGCCGGACGGCAAACAGGTCCTCGCCTATTCGGCCCATCGCCGACGCTTCACGCCGGAGGAAAGTTTTGCC
>CAIRLQ010000187.1 GCA_903879465.1 uncultured Opitutia bacterium
GCCTCGACCGTCGAACCTTCCTCCGTGCCTCCGGTATCGCCATCGGTCTGCCCTTCCTAGAAGCCATGATCCCGGCCAGCGCCGCCGAGGCGAAAAAAAGTGCCGCCCAGCAATCCCGCATGGTGCTCGTCGGTCAACCCCTCGGAATGTATGCGCCGAACTTCTTCCCGACCAAAGCCGGAACTGATTACGAAACCAGTCGCTACCTGAAGAGTCTCGAGGTCCACCGGGAACAATTCACCGTTTTCTCGGGCATGTCCCACCGCTACGCCGCCGGCCACTTCGCGGAATGTGGCCTATTCACCGGCGTACCCTCCGAGATGATTCGCTACAACGACATCAAGAACGGGATCTCGCTAGACCAGGAAGCCGCCTCCCATATCGGCAACCAGACCCGCTTTGCCTCTCTCAACCTTGGCGGAACCAATTACGTCTGGAATCGACGCGGGGTACGCTTACCCGCCGAATCTCGCGCGATCCAGGTGTTCAAGAAGCTCTTCATCGCCGGGGCCCCAGACGAGGAAAAGCGCGAACTGCAACGTGTCAAAGACGGCCAGAGCATCCTCGACGACGTCGGCGAGCAGATCAAATCCCTGAACCGTCGAGTCAGCAGCTCCGACCGCAGTCGTCTCGACTTGTTCCTAACCTCGGTGCGCGACGCCGAACGCACCTTGCAACAGGATGAATATTGGAGCAAGACGCCGAAGCCGCAGGTCAAACACCCCATCCCCACAACCGAATTCAGTGGCGCTCAACTGATCGAGCGTTCGCGACAGTGGTACAATATCGTGCACCTCGCGCTGCAAACGAATTCCTCGCGTGTCATCACCCTCTCGCTCAGTACCGGTGAGCGCCCTGAGATTCCCGGCGTCAACCTTGGCCACCACGACGCCTCCCACCATGGACTCGACCCGGCGAAACTCGAACAACTCGCCTTGATTGAAGAAGCCGAGATCAAAGTATTCGGGGAATTCATCGAGAAGATGAAACAAAGCCGAGACGGCGAGCGCACCTTGCTCGACCACACCGCAGTCCTCTATGCGAGTAACCTCGGCAACTCATCTTCGCACGATAACAACAACCTGCCGATCATTCTGGCGGGAGGTAATTTCAAGCACAAAGGGCACCTCGCCTACGATACTAAGAATAACCAGCTGCTCTCGAATCTC
Source organism: uncultured Opitutia bacterium (assembly GCA_903879465.1). Taxonomy (GTDB): domain Bacteria; phylum Verrucomicrobiota; class Verrucomicrobiia; order Opitutales; family UBA953; genus UBA953. Next base: position 1,170 of record CAIRLQ010000187.1, read on the forward strand.
TACGTCCGGATGCTTCATCACATGGACATCGAAGCGAAGTCCTTCGGCGCGAGCACCGGCTGCGTTAGCGACATCTAGAGACGCCTTGCTGGTAGGCCGGAACCCGACACGCTTAGAATTCGCTTCGGTTGGCAGTTAAAACCTGCAGGTCGATCCTTGCCGGATGCCGGCCCCCTTCAGCTCGGCACCTTCTCCGTCGTCTCGCATGTTCCGGGCGTGACCATCGGCCTCGCCCGCCAACACGCTCAGCAACCAAGCCAGGAGTCATCGTCTGGCCCAACCCCCAACGAAGGCTTCAGACCAATGAAAGCGGCGGGCGGTCCTTCCAGCCAAGGTTGTTTGGTCCTAAAATGGCGGTTAAAACCTTAATTTAAAGCCACTCGCCCTTTTTCTATGGGTCTATCCGTTGACTGCCGTCAGGGGACTGCTAAAAAAACATGCTGCCCATCGGTTCACTTATTCAACTCACATCCCCGTGCGCTCCGCGTCTTCAGCCAACCGCCTGCTTGTTTATCTTGGTTTCCTTGCCCTCGGCCTCCGAGCCGGGCAACTCGCGGCAGCGGACATCCCCGGTCTCCAACCTTTCCTCGCGAAGCATTGCTTCGATTGTCATGATGCGGAATCACACAAGGCTGGCCTGCGGCTGGATAATTTGCCGGTAGACTTCCGAGACGAAAAAACCTCAGCCATTTGGGCGGGAGTTTATGACAAGGTGCTATCCGGCGAAATGCCGCCGAAGAAGAAAGCCCGCCCGCCCCAGCCGGATGTCGCCGTACTGACTAAGGAGCTACACACCCGCCTTCAGGCCGCCTCCATCGAACAGCAGCGCACCAAGGGTCGCGTGCTAGTTCGGCGACTAAACGGAACGGAATACGAAACCGCCTTGCATGATCTACTCGGCACCAACGTACCGCTCCGTGAAATGCTCCCGGAAGATAGAGCGACCGCGGGCTTCGATAATGTGAGCAGCGGGCTCGACCTTTCGGCCACCCACTTACTGCGCTACCAAGAGGCCGCCGCCCGGGCCGTCGTCTCCGTCGTCCCGACCTGCCCACCCATTCCGTTCTCTGACACGCGCACCGGGCAGGACATGCCTAAATTCGGAGGGAATTTCAAACAGACCCTTGGGCGGAGCGCCAAACTAGATGGTAGCGCCCTCATCTTTTACAGCCATTTGCCGCGCTATGGATTATGCGCCACGCCAGCCGTCCGCGCCGCCGGACGATACCGCATTCAGATGAAAGCCGCCGCCGTGGGTGCCGACGGAAAATCCATTTCCGTTGGCTTCATGACCGTGTCCAACGGCCGCGAACCTCCCGTCCTGCGAGAAGTTCGCGACATCCCTGCTGGCGCACCCAAAGTCATTGAGTACGAGATCGAACTCGAACGGCATCAGGCTTTCGTGGTCAACCTACTCACCTCGTGGGATATCCGAGGAACCAAGAAAACCCTCGATGAATACACTGGGCCCGGCCTCCGTGTCGAATGGCTCAAAATCGAAGGCCCGATCAATCCCTTCCCCGGACCGGCCTATGCAAATCTCTTCGGTAATCTTCCGCTGAAGGCGCAATCCGTCGCGAAGGCCGAGCACGAAGGCGCGAGACCGCCTGACATCGGGAAAGCGCGCAGCGCCGATGCCTGGTATGCCGATCCGCTCGTTCCCGTGTCAGCGAAGCCCAAGGAAGACGCCGCTCGACTGCTCCGCGCTTTTCTCCCTCGCGCTTTCCGCCGGCCGGTCAGCGATGCTACCGTGCAACATTTCGTACAGAAAGTGCACGCCCGCCTCGACCAGAAATACACGTTCTTCGATGCGATGACTTACGGGTACAAGCTGATCCTGACATCTGCAGATTTCTTGCTTTTGACGGACCCGCCGAGTTCCGTCGCGAACGCCCAAGGCGACCTGGCCTCGACCAAGCTCGACGACTATGCACTGGCTTCACGGCTATCCTTCTTCCTCTGGTCCAGCGTCCCCGACGAGGAGCTCCTGAATACGGCCCGCAAAGGGGAATTAAGCCGCCCCGACGTCCTGCGCGCACAGGTGGAGCGGATGCTCAATTCCCCGAAGGTGCATCGCTTTACGGAAAACTTCACTGGGCAGTGGCTCGACCTAAGGAAAATCGACGCC
>CAIRLQ010000188.1 GCA_903879465.1 uncultured Opitutia bacterium
CAAGGCTGCTTTCAAGACCGCCGCGACCACCCGCTTCGGTTCCGGTTGGGCCTGGCTCATCGTCAAGGCCGACAAGTCACTCGCCGTCGTCTCTACGCCCAACCAAGACAGCCCTCTCATGAAAGGCATCGCCGACGTCAATGGCACGCCGGTCCTCGCTCTGGACGTCTGGGAGCACGCCTACTACCTCAAGTATCAGAATCGCCGCCCAGACTACGTGGATGCTTTCTGGAAACTGGTCGACTGGAAGAAGGCCGATGCAATTTACGCTAAGGCCACCGCCTAAGCCACCAGTACATATCGGTCTTAAGAAGCGGCCCTCGGCCGCTTCTTTGTTTGGCACATCGGCGAAGGTATGCTGTCTTAACCACATACCCCGATGCGATATCTTCCGCTCCTCCTCTTGGTTTTGGCGACCTCTGCCGTCGCCGTCGACACCCCACTGCCTCTTTGGCCCGAAGGCGTCCCCGGCCAACGCGTCGAACCCTCGAAGGCCACAGTTGACCGCATCGGCCCGAAGGGTAGTTCCGCCGGACACGAGACCTTCATTAACGATCCTTCGATCACCGTCTATCCGGCCGCCAATCCCAACGGGGCCGCCGTCATCGTCTGTCCGGGCGGCGGCTACTGGTTCCTCTCGACCAACAATGAAGGAACCGGGGTCTGCGAATGGCTTAATAGCATCGGCGTGACAGGCATTCTACTCCGCTATCGCACGCCGACGTCGGACGAGACGCTTCCCTACAAATATCCCGTCCAAGATCTACAGCGTTCGCTCGGACTCGTCCGCAACCACGCCAAGGAATGGAACATCGATCCAAAACGCGTCGGTGTCATCGGCTTCTCTGCCGGCGGCAACCTCGTCGGCCACGCCTCCTGGGACCGCACCTCACGCACTTACGCACAGAAGCCCGGCATCGACGACCCTCGCGGCCCCGACTTTACAATCTTCGTCTACGGTGGCGGCTTCCTTGATAAGGAAGATATGACAAAGTTCCGCGAAGGCTTCAGCGTCCCCGGCGATGCGCCACCCTGCTTCTTCGTGGTCGCGCATAACGACCGGACCAATCCGGTCGAAGCGGCCAAGCTCTACCTCGAATACAAGCGCCAGAACATCCAAGCCGAGCTGCACATCTACTCCAAGGGTGGCCACGGCTTCGGCACTCGGCAGACAAAGTTCCCGGTCGACGGTTGGACTAAGTCCGCCGGTGAATGGATGGGCTCCGAAGGCTTCCTGAAGGACGCTAAATAAATCGGTGCACCCCCCTTGCTCTCCCTGTTCGGGTTCACGGCTGCCGCCTCCGCCAAATCTCCAACAAAAGCGGGATTGATTCGGACGGGACCGCCCTCCGCCTCCTTTTAAGTCAGCGGTGAAGACAATCTGATTGGCCCGAACCAACTGAGCCGGAAGTGATTTAAGCTCCGCCGCGTCGGATTTCAGAGCCCGAAAAGCGAATCGACACACGCCAGACTTTCTTAACGCGGGTGATCACCTTGCCCGTGCCGGCCACAATCGTCTCCGGGATCTCAATGCGGTGCTGGTCGACCACGGCATGGAATCCGCGTTCTGAAAAGATATCGATGAACATCGAGATTGCCAACGTATCATCGAAGACCGTGGTCTCGATGTTCACGTGCGCCTGGCCTGAAATCGCGTGGGCCCGGATGATCGGGAGGAACTTGCCCTGAATTAGATCGATGACCTGACGGAAGGTTTCTGCATTGCGGTCCGCATAGTCGTCGAGGCGGCGGACTAGGTCCTGACGGGCGTGCTCGACGATCTGGGAAGCCAGCGGGATCGGCGAGATAAGGTCATACGTCTCTTCCGAAAGCTCCAGAGAGCTCTGATACTGCAACTCCTTGATAATGCGGGCTTGGACTTCCGACAACGACCCCTGAGCGTTGATGAAATGGTAATGGAAGATGTCCCTCAGCGACTGTAACGGCTCATAAGTGCGCTCCTTGAAAACTCGGTAACGATTACGGGCGGCTTCGGGGGTAAGGTCCGTCTTGCGCACCTCGGCCAACGGACCGCCGTCGCGCTGCGCTTTCTCATTCTGGGCCAGAGCCTCCTGGCCCCGCTTGAGCTGTCGACGAACCGATTCGTTCTCGTCAACGAACAGCACCAGAATATGAAAATGCGGCTTAGGGAAACGGATACCTTCAACCGAACCGCGGAACTCCGTGCGGAGATCATTCAGCTTGGTGAAGAGATGCTTGAGACACTCCACCTGCACCATCGAACGAGGAAACCCGTCGACGATCGCCCCGCTGATATACTGAGGCTCAAGGAGCTTACGGAAGAGAATCTCGACCACCTCGCGGTCGCCCACGAGCATGCCGGCGTCGATGCGCTTCTTGGCCTCAGGGCTGGAAAGCAGGTCGCTGACCACAATCGGGTCGGCACCGTAGTCGCGATACTGCAGGATGAACGCCGTGTTTGTACCCTTACCGGCACCGGGAGCTCCGTTCAGCCAGAAGATTTCGCGCGGAAACGCGAGTTTCTCGCGGCCGAGTTCCCGCTCCAGACTGGACCAGACCGAATCAAAGATGATCTGGCCGTCTTTGACCTCAAGGTCACTGATGCCAGGGGCGGCGGGTCTGTTCGGAGTTTCTCCCATGTGGGTAAGCATCAAGAACTAAAAAGTCAGACCCTCACCTGCGAGGCAAAAAACAAGCACGCGACCTCCAATTCCCTGCAATTACTTAGGAGCGCCCGTAGACTTAACCGTATCCGACCCCGGCTTGACCACCGGCAACCCCGGATCGCTGGACTGATTCCGACGAAACTGGTAGCGATTAATATCCTGCATCGAAAGCTGATTTACGGTCTTAGGGGCTCCATTAAGCTTTTCCTGCCACGACGACTTCACGCCTGTGTAGCGAGCATTGGTGTCTACCCCCATGCGATTCTCCCAATCCTTCACCTGGGCCTTCGAGCCGTTGACCGCGGAGGTCGTTCGATCAATCGATTTTACCTCGACGGTCTCCTTCTGTCGCACCGTTGCGCCCAAGGTGTCCTCGACGGCGATATCGGACTTTTTCCGGCCGAAAGTGTCGTAACGTCCGTGCCAAGTATCGAGCGTCAGAAGATTATTACGGGAGTACACCTGCTCCTTGCCGATCGGGGCCATCGTCGTATCAAATTTCTTTTCCATGATGTCGCTGGATTTGGAGGCCTTCTTCAGACTCGCATTAAAATCCACGGAGCCATCAAAGGTTTTATTCCCCTGCCCTTCCATCGTGAACGGAACCTTGCGACCATCAGCGGTCCGGAGCTCGGTCGCCCCGGTCTTGGCGGAAGACGGAGCTGCCGGCGCCGATTCGACAACGGAAGTGGTGCCGGCCGGCCGAGGGCCTTGGGCGGAGGAAGGACGCGAAGCCGAAGGCCGGGCAGAACCATCCAGCGGACGGCCATCGGCGTCATAGCGCATCACCTGGGTGCCGCCTTCAACGCCACCTTCAGCCGTGATTACAAAGCCTGCACGCTTGGCCCCGGGCGGAAGCTCGGCCGCCCGAGCCATACCGGCTAAGCATAATGCGAGGAAGGAAATGGACGCAAGGGGGCGCACGACCCCCAGACTATGGGGGCCTGCGCGACGAAGCTCAATCACTTGTTATCGCGGAATCGTCTGGGATTTTGTCTTCCAGATAAGCCGGGCGTAATCAGCAATCGAACGATCCGACGAGAATTTGGCGCATCGGGCGACGTTCCGGATGGCCATCGCAGCCCAGCGGCGACGGTCAAGGAAGGCCTTATCGACCTTAGCCTGGGCATCAAGGTAACTCCGGAAGTCG
>CAIRLQ010000189.1 GCA_903879465.1 uncultured Opitutia bacterium
GCGTGCCGCGCATCAGCACCGTGATATCTTCCAAGGCGCCGGAGGGACAGGTATCCACACACGCGCCGCAGCTCACGCAACCGCCGTCGAGCAGCGTCTCGCCGCGCACGGGTAAGATGCGCGTGGTGTCGCCGCGATTCCAGGCCTTCCAAACAAATTGCCCCTGCACTTCTTCGCAAATGCGGACGCAGCGGTAGCAGGTCACGCACTGTGACATGTCGACGTTGATGTACGGATGCGATGCATCCTGCATGAACGGCACCGCGGGAGCGGGAGAATTCCGCGAGCCCCCGGCGGTGACGCCGTAGGTGCGGAGATAACGGTGAAATTGTTTTTCCGGATAAGCCGCCACGGCCTCCGCCGGATAATCCTTGGCCAGCAGCCCCAAGAGTGTGCGGCGCACGCCCTCCACGGCGGGCGAATGCGTCTGGATCTCCATGCCCTCGCGCAGCGTGGTGTTACAAGCGGTGGCCAAGCCGGGCATCCCCGTCACTTCCACGGCGCAGAGTCGGCACGAGCCGTAGGGTTCGAGGCGATCGTCGTGACACAGCGTCGGCACTTCGCGGCCGATCTGGTGCAGGGCCTCATTGATCGTGAGACCCTCGGCGAACTGATGCGACTGCCCGTTGATGGTTACTTGAAGCATGGCTCAATTTCTGTCGGGTAATAACGTAGAATCGATTCGGCAAAACGCGCCAAGCCGGTGCCGTGACCGCAGAGGCTGGTGAGTTTGAGCGCGGTGACGAGGTCGCGACATTCTTGGAGATCCGCGCGGGACGCGGTGCCCGCAATGGCGGCGGTGAAAATAGCTTCGACGCGGCCGCTGCCACTGCGGCACGGCGTGCATTTGCCACACGACTCATAAGCCCCGAAGGAGAAAACATGTTCCACCAACGCGGGAATCGAGGTGTGTTCATCAAACGCCACCACGCCCCCGTGACCGACGCCGGCGCCGATCGCGGCGAGTTCCTCAAAACCCAGCGGGGTATCGAGCAAGTGCGGTGGGATCAGGCCGATGATGGGACCGCCGATGATGACGCCCTTGAGCTTACCGCCCCCGCGCAAGCCGCCGCCGATGACCTCGACGATGTGGCGGACGGTGACGCCGAATTCGACTTCATAGAGCCCGGGGCGATTAAAAAGTGAATTGAGGGAGAGTGCCTTCGTGCCGCGGCTTTTGGAAAATCCCAAGGCGGCGTAGGCGGCGCCGCCGTGCGTCACGATCCACGGCACGCTGACGAGGGTCTCAACATTATTGAGCAAGGTCGGTCGGCCGAAAAGACCGCGTTCGGTCGGATAAGGCGGCCGCGCCATGACCTCAGGACGCTGGCCCTCGATGGAGCGCAGGAGGGAAGTTTCCTCGCCGCAGACATAGCTCCCGTGGCCGACGTAGACCTCGAGGTTAAAGGTAAAATCTTTTCCGCCGATGCGCGCACCAAGCCAGCCCGCCGCGCGGGCCTCGAGGAGTGCCGCCTGCAAGACGCTGACGGCCTGCGGATATTCGATGCGCACATAAATATAACCCTGCGACGCGCCGA
>CAIRLQ010000190.1 GCA_903879465.1 uncultured Opitutia bacterium
CAGCAGCAGGACAGCTACTTCGTCATCGCGCACTTCCACTACGTGCTCCTCGGCGGCGTGCTCCTCGGCCTGATGGCTGGCCTCTACTTCTGGTTCCCGAAGATCTTCGGCCGCATGCCGAACGCCCCGATCGCTTACATCGCCTCGGGCATGGTCATCCTTGGCTTCAATCTCGCCTTCGGTCCGATGCACTACCTCGGCCTGGCCGGCATGCCGCGCCGTACGCACACCTACCACGCCGGCAACGGCTGGGAGCAGTGGAACTACGTCGCCACCATCGGCGCCTACATCCTCGGACTCGGCGTGCTGCTCGCCTTCGTCAATCTCGCCTGGACCGCCTTCCGCGGCAAGAAGTGCTCTAACGATCCGTGGGATGGCCGCACGCTCGAATGGTCCCTGCCTTCCCCTGTGCCGGAATACAACTTCGCCCAAGCTCCGGTTGTCGCCGCACGTGACGCCTTCTTCGAGGACAAGCATGGCGGCAAGCGCATCGGCTCCGAGAACGACGGCGGCGAGGCCGGTGTCCACATGCCCAGCCAGTCCTGGATGCCGCTCCTGGCTTCCGCGGGCTTCCTTTTCGCCGGCTTCGGCATGCCGATGATGGCGATGGGCATCCCCCACGCCGGTTGGATTGTCATCGCCGGTCTCGGGGTCCTCTTCATCGGTATCTGGCTCTGGGCCCTCGAAGGTCCGGGCGGCTACATGCTCAAGACCCCCGCCGCCTCCGGCACCCCGGCTCCCGCCGAGACCGCCGCCCACTGAGCGCCAACCTCTCCTCATTCTAAACTCTGACCTCCATGTCTGACACCGCCGTCGCGCACGAAGCGCCCACCTCCACCGGGATCGACCACAAGAAGCTCATCATGTGGCTCTTCCTGGCTTCGGACTGCATGTTCTTCGGGACGCTGATCTCGACGCACCTGCTGTACCGCAAGCTCTACCCCGCCGGCTTCACCGACGCCGAAGGCCACCAGCGCTTCATCCAGAACCTGTTCAACATCGAGCTAACGTCTTTCTCGACGTTTATCCTGCTGATGTCGTCGTTCCTGATGGCCCTCGCGGTTTCCGCGATGCACAAGGGCCAAATCAAGTCGTTCCGCCGCAATGTGCTGGGGGTGATCTTCTTCGGGCTGATCTTCCTGGGCTGTCAGGTCTTCGAGTTCACGCACTTCTACCATGAGGGCCTGACCATCCAGAATAGTGTGTTGGGCTCGACGTTCTACGTACTCACGGGCACGCACGGCACGCACGTCGCCATCGGCGTGCTCTGGCTCATCCTGATGTATTTTTACAGCTTCACCGGCAAGTTGGGCGGCCATATGGGCGCCCTCGATGTCGAAGTCGCCGGCCTTTACTGGCACTTCGTCGACATTGTCTGGATCATCATCTTCACGGCGGTCTACCTCGTTGAGTATCTCGGGCCCAATGGGTTCTGGGGCACCGGCCTTCCCGCCGTCACTAAGTAAACCGTTTCCACAACCATGTCCCATTCTTCCGAAGCCGCTCCGAGCCCGGCCTTCCTCGCTGAGGAAACTCGCCGCTATCACCACTTCATCACGCTGGCCCTGTGGCTGGCCGTTATCACTGGTGCGGAGATCGTGCTGATCTTCTTGCCCGTGCCGATGCCCGTTGTCCTGACGGTTCTCACCCTGATGTCGGTCGGCAAATTCTTTGCCGTCATCCTCTGGTTCATGCACCTGATTTACGATAAGCGCCTGCTCTTATGGATCTTCGTGGCCGCCCTCGCGTTGGTGTGTGCGACCTTTGCAGGGTTACTCGCGCTGCTGTCGGCTGACCGGATCGACACTAAGTGGTTCAGCTAAGCGTTTGACCCGTCCGCCTTAAAGCCCCGCGAGGGGCTTTTTTGTGCCTACGCTTGCGGAGGGAGGCGGTTGCTTTAATTAGAAGGTGAATGCGTATCCCGCTCCACTGGCACACCGAGCCGCTCCTGCTGCTGCTGGTAGTCGGCGCCTCTTGGGCTTACGCACTGGCTTGTGGTCCATTCCGCCAGCGTTTTCTCCCAGGTCGTAAGTCGTATCCGGTCGGGTACGCGGTCCGCTTTCATCTCGGGGTGCTGGTGGGGTATCTCGCTGTGGGTTCGCCGCTGGATCAGCTCGGCGAGGGGTTCTTATTCTCCGCGCACATGCTGCAGCACATGCTGCTCATTTATGTGGCCGCGCCGTTGTTGGTGACAGGCTTGCCTCCGGAGCTGACGGACGGGTTTCTCGCCCCGCGGCCGCGGTTGACGAAGTTCCTGCAAGCCCTCGTGCATCCGCTCGTTGGCGGCGTGCTCTTCACGCTATTCTTCTCGATCTGGCACTTCCCCGAACTTTATGAGGCTGCCCTCCGGAGCCGCCCCCTGCATGTGATCGAGCATTGGTCGATGTTTCTGCCCGCGGTGCTGATGGTCTGGCCGCTGCTCTCGCACTCGCGCATTCTTCCGCGCATCAGCTTCGGGGCGGCGATGGTCTATTCGTTTGCGCTGATGATTGCCGATCTGCCGCTTTGGGCCGCGCTCATCTTCGGCGAACACCCGATCTATGAGACTTACCGGCTGGCCCCGCGCGTCAGCGGCCTGACCGCATCGGCCGACATGATCTTGGGCGCGGTGGTGATGAAGGGCTTCAATGAAGTCTTTGCTTTGCTCTGCATGGGCTATGCCTTCTTCGCCTGGTATCGGCGCGATCGTTGACCGCTTAGTGGCGGGACGCTCGGCGGAGTAGCACGAGAGCGATGGCCACGACCACGACGTTGGGAATCCAGACCAAGAGGTCGGGGTGCCAGGCGGGATTCTTTACGTACGCCGCCGCCGAGGTCAGCATGTAGTAGGATAGTGCCACGCCAAGGGCGATGGAGGCGTTGACGAAGGTCTCGGCCCGGCCGACCCGCACGGCAAGCGGCACCGCGAGCAGAGCCAAGGAGAAGACAGAAAACGCGCCGGCGAGGTGCGACATGAACTGCGTGCGGGGCTGCATCTTGCTCAATTCAAGCTGGGCGGGGGTGGCGTTGGCTGGCACTTGCCAGCCTTTATCCATCGCCGCGAAAAGTTCGGAGGTGGTAAGCCAGCGTAGCTTGCGTTCGAAATTCGCGCCGTCCTTAAAGACGCCCGAGGCAGGGAACTCCAGGGTCGACGTATTCGCCGAAGCATAGGAGGCCGGCTGGAGGAAGCTTTGGTCGCCGGCTTGCCGCGACTCCATGCGGGCATCGGTGAGCGCAACACGCAGAACGCCCTCGCCGGCTTTATTCTCGGTGCGACTCAGGCGGGCTTCCCGGGCGTGGACGGTTTGGACGAGCCGCCCTTGGGGGTCGAGTCGCCAGAGCCAGAAGTCACGGAGGACTTCGCCATCCCGCTCGGCGGCGCGGATGACCATGCCAGGAAACTGACGGTTGAGCTTGCCGGGAGTGATTACCGAAGCGGGGTTATCTTTGGCCGAACCGACCAGCATCCGGCGGTATTCGGTATTGGAAATCGGGGCGATTTCGAGATTGAGCCACGCAGAGAGCAGGGCGAGGCACGCCGTCAGCACGAAGATCGGGCGGGCAATCCGGCTGAGGCTGCGTCCGCTGGCCTTCATGGCGGTGATCTCATGCTGTGAACTCATGCGTCCGACAGCTATGAGTACGCCGGTGAGCATACCCATCGGAAGCGCGTAGGGAATCACGCCTGGAAAAAGGAGCCCGACCAATCCCATGCCTTCCCAGCCGCTGACCCGCCCGGAGGCGATGGCCCCGGCCACTTGCTGGAGAATATTACTAGCCACCATCACGAAGACGAACGCGCCCGTCGCGGCTCCGCCAGCGATGGTGGTTTCGATCAGAACGTGGCGGTCAAGGATGCGCACGGGAACATCCAAGCCCAGCCAGTCGACTTCTCCAAGGCGAAAGGATTAGGGGGCAGCCTTCTGGTCGAGGTCGACGGGCAGGCCACCGCCCCAGACGCTTTCGATTTCGCCGGTTCGAACCCAGCCAGTCTTGCCGTTCGCGGTGGTGACACGGACGTGCCCATTAAAGGGACGTCCCGTGCGCACGACATCCCCTTCAGCCACCCCATGTATCGATTCTCCGAGCAAGGTGGGAGTGAGTCGCAGGGATACCTCAGGCCTGCGGACGACGGCTCGGGAAGCATGTGAGCGCGCACCCCACAGCCCTGGAACACTCAAGGCGAGTAGCGTGATCGCCGTGAGGCGGGCGCGTTGGGTCCAGGCGTTGGCGGGCTTCCGGCGCATCTTCGGGACGACGACGGAGAGCAGCGCAACCCAGAAAGAGGCGGCCGCGATGATGAGCCAGGTATCCGCACTGAGGGCTGTTGAAAAAGTTTCCGACCAGCTCATCGCCGGGCGTTCCGTGCCACCAGCATTCTGGGCGTGGCGGATACCCGCCAAGGCCACAGTATCACGAGGGTCGAGCAGTAGCGCGCGTTCCCAGCAGATCATTGCTCGGCCTTTGCGGCCGAGTTTCCATTCGGCATTGCCGACGGCGCCGAGGAGGCCGGCGGTCACGCCTTGGCTGCGAATTTCCTCCTGCCACTGTTCGACGGCGCCCGCGTAATCGCCTTTGGCGTAACTACGTTCGGCCGCGGAGGGCCCGGTGGTTTCGGCGGCGAAGCAGGCCGTGAACCAACAAGCGAAGGCGAGAAGGGAGCGGCTCACAGCATTTGGCGGAGTTGGCGCAGGAGCGAGAGGGCGACCTCTTGCGCGGTGGTGGATTCGTGGCCGGATTGAGCGCCGAAACGTCCAGCGTGGGCATGGCCGAAGAGCACGTCGAGATCGTCGCGGTTGGCGTCGGGGAAGATGCGCTGCACATCGCTCTGGGTCATCGCCTCGGATTCCGCACCGAGCAATGCGGCACAGCCGGCCTGGAGTCCGCCGACGGCCGCCGCGGCCGCGGCGTGGGCGTCGCGGCGCCTTTGGGCGTCGGCGGTGGCCGCCAGGGCTGAGCTCACGCGGGCGCGGGCGCGGCGGCGGATAAGGATTTCCGGATGCGCTGCAAGGTAGCCAGCGTAGAGCAGGATGGAGGTAGTGAGCGCTACGGTGAGCAGGGCGAGGAGGTTGCTAGACCAGAATCCGCGCGAGGTGGCGAGCGGTGCCACGGGGCCTTTGCTGTGAAGAAAGGTCGCTCCCTGGCGGGGTTGCGGAGTTGCTAGCCCAGAAACTTTACTGGGTCCGCCGACGGGCGCCGAAGGGTCGGCACTCACGAGATCGACCTTCACAGGTGCATTGCCAGTCACGGTTACCTCCTGAGGTGGGAACTCGAGTTTGCTATAAGTGCGGGTCTCGGGATTGAAGACGGAGAAGCGAATCGCTGGCGTGGCATGCTTGCCGGGCAGTCTTGGCACGAGCGTGTAGACGAAGAAGCGTTGTTCTTCCGCGTGACGGCGCCGCTCCACGGCTGGCAGGACGTCCCAGATTTCGCCGCTGGCGAGCTCGGGCGGCACAATGCGATCCAGATTGCCAGTGCCGGTCAGCACGGCGCGTAAGCGGATGGGCTCGCCCACCTCGGGCTTCTCGTTGGAGACCTGGACGGTCTCGACGGCGAATTGTCCGATGGCGCCCGACCAATCTGCGGGGCGGCCCTTTTCGGGGACGTGTTCGACGCTGATTCGGCGGCGGAAGGTGAAGGGGCGATCCCGTCCAGCGCGGCTGAAGGTGTTGGAGTCCGCCGACCGGATGAGCATGATGCCATTGATCGCTATCTCGCTTACGCCCTCGCGGATAGGCGTCAGGTCAAAGGTGGTCTGTAGTCCTTGGCCTTTTTCGGCCGGGAGCGTCTGGCGGTCAGAAGAGATTTGGAACGTGAAGCCTTCGGCAACCGATTCGAGCCCGAAGGAGGCGACGACGCCCTCCGAATCTCCGCCGTACATGTTGATGGCTCCGTGGATCAGTTCTCCAACAAAGAAGGTGCGCTGCGGGATTTCTAACTCCGCCCGAGCCTGTTCGGAGCGGCGGAAGGCCACGGTCTTGCTGACGATGAGTTTGACCGCGGGGGCGATGATTAGTTTGCGCGCGAAGCGCAGGTTGAAACTCGGAATGATATATTCCCCTTCTTGATCCGGGGCGACACCAGAGAAGTTCAGCGTGGCTTCAGTGGAATCGGGGCGGATAATCTGTCCCGAAAGGCGCAACGCCATGCCACGGGGCGGCTTGATTTCCTTGCCGACATCCTGGGCGCCGCCGAGGACGACGTCGGACTCGACCAAGATTTGCAGACGAAAGGGCTGGCCAGGGGCGGTGACGCGCGGAGTGATTTCCCAACTGACGCGATCCTCGGCTCGTGCGACGCACACGAACAAGGCTGCTGACAGAATGGAGAGGTAGCGGCGCATCTCAGTAATCCTTGCCTTTCTTGTCGGCTGGCTTGCCGCCATTGCCCCCCGTACCGTTCGGGCCGTCCTTCTGGCCTGCGGGCATCTTGCGGCCGAATTCATTCTTCAGGCCTTCGAGCGAGCCGCGTGCCTCCTGTTCGGTCATCTTCTGCTCGTCGCCTTCGCGCGACTTCTTCTGGCTGCCCTTACCGTTATTAGGTTTCTGGCGTTCCGGCGGCAGGAAATTCTCATCATCGTCGTCGTCCCCCTGGGCCGACTGCGGTAGATTTTCATCGGGGATGCGCTTGGCGAGTTCCTTGATGACGTCGCGGAGCTCCTCAAGCTTCTTGCGCTGGGCTTCAATTGTCTCTCCCAGTGCCTGGGTCTCGAGTCGCAGGGCCCGGAGGAGTTCCTCGATGGTCTCCGCATTGGCCTTGGCTTGGGTATCGGTGGCGTCGAGTTCCAGGGCGCCGCGGAAGTCGCCGACCGAGCGCGTCCAGCTGGCGATGATGCTGTTACGCTTGGCGACCATCGCTTCCTCCTTGGGGATGAGTTTCTTGATGGTGCGATAGGTGCCGATGCCGCTGCCGAGCGCGGCGGTGGCCGGCACGTAGTCGGGCTCACGCTTTTCGGCCTTGGCTTTATCGAGCAACTCAATCTGGTCCTTCATATCCGAAATATCGGCGTCGGCCGCTTCCAGGTAAGAGCGAGCGATGGTTAATTCGCTGATATCGGCGGAAGTTTTCCCGCCGAGCGCGGTCCGGCCTCGGCCAAAACGGACGTGACCGAGATTATGCAGGGCGGGTGGGCGGAGCTCGTCGATATCCAGCGCGAGTGAGGCGCGTAGGGCTTCTTCGGCGCTGGTCAGATCGCCTTCCTTGAGCCGCTCGGTGCCGCGGTTATGGAGCTCGCGGGCATTCATGCCGGTCAGGTCGCCGGGCGGCTTGTCGGCGGCGAGCAAGCCCGACGCCAAGAGGAAGAGGAAGCAAATCAGGGCTCTCATGGGCGGGTGGCGCGGCGAGTGGAGATAAGGGATTCGATGATAAGGAGGAGCAGGGCGGCGGCGATGAGCCATTCTTCGCGCGGGATGCCGCGGCGACCGCTACCGTTCTCATCGGTGCCGGCTTGGATCGCGAGGCGCAGGGCCTCCATGCCTTCGCCGGCTTGGCCCAGGCGGATGAAGCGCCCGCCGGTGCTGCTGGCGACTTCGCCGAGCGTCTTTTCGTCCAAGCGGCTTCGGACCTCCTCGCCGCTGGCATCCTTTAATGTGTCGAGGGCGCCCATGGCATTGAGCGTGCGAATGGGGCCGCCGGCGGGCGTGCCGACGCCGACCGCATGAACCACGAGGCCGCGGCGTTTGAGTTTCTTGGCGCTTTCGATCCCGCCGGCTTCGAGGTCCTCGCCGTCGGTGAGGATGATTACAAGTTTGCGGTTACGGTTGGAATAAAAGGCGAGCTCGGCTTCTTCCAGCGCGCGTCCGATGTCGGTGCCGGGCACCTGGATGCTCGTGGTATCCGTTTCTTCGAGTGTGCGGAAGAACGCATCGTAGTCGCGGGTTAGCGGGCATTGCAGGAAGGCTTGGCCGGCGAAGGCAACCAGGCCGACGTTGCCGGTGCCCTTGCGCTTCACGAAATTGGCAATCGCCGCTTTCGCGCGGGCCAACCGGGTCGGGGACATATCCGCCACGAGCATGGATTTGGAGACGTCGAGCGCGAAGACGAGATCTTCGGCGGCTCCGCGCTGTTGGCTGACTTCGACCCCCCAGCGAGGTCCGGCGAAGGCGGCCACGAGTAATATCATGGCGGCGGCGAGTGCCAGGTCCTTGGTCGTGCGGCGGGCGGCGGAATAGCCGGCCGTAAGCTGGCTCAGCAAGCGCGACGCGGCGAAAGCAGCCAGCCCGAGGCGGCGGCGGCGCTCGGTCCAGCGCAGGGCGGCGAAGGTGGCCAGGCCACCGAGGATGGCCACGGCCAGTAGCCAAGGCTGTTCAAAATGGAAGTCGGCGGCGTCCATGTCTCAAGGGGAGCGCGGCCACACGAGGGCCGCGATGAGTTCCCATAGCAGCAGGAGGCCGGCGATGGCGGCCCAGGCGAGCCGATAGCTTTCGTAGGTGGTGCTCTCGCGGATCTTCACCTCGGTGCGCTCGAGCCGGTTGATCTCTTCATAGACGCGGCTCAGTTGGTTCTGGTCCAGTGCGCGGTAGAAACGTCCGCCGGTGACCTTGGCCATCTTGCCGAGCATGAGGTAGTTGGCAGGGTTGATCGTCTGCATCGGCAGCGTCTTGCCGAAGGCATCGCGGTAAAGCTTGCCCGTGAGGGGATCGAACTGCGGCAGCATCGTCGGTTCATCCTTGCCGAGTCCGATGCAGTAGAGGCGGATGCCCATCGCGGCCGCCAGCTCCGCGGCCGGTACGGGCAGGATGGCCTTACTCATGTTGTCATCCCCGTCCGTCAGTAGGATGATGACCTTAGAGTTTTTACCCTTCACGTTCTTCATCCGATCCACGGCCATGGCGACGGCTTCACCGATAGCGGTGCCAGTTTCCTGAATGCTGCCGATGTGCATGCGGTCGATACCTTTTTCGACCCAGATTTTATTAATGGTGAGCGGGCTCAGTAGGTAGGGCTTGCCGGAGAAGACCACGGCGCCGATACGGTCATCGGGTCGCTTGCCGAGGAAGTCATAGATGACACTCTGGCTGGCCTGCCAGCGCGTGACTTCCTCGCGCTTGGTGCTCATGTCCAAGGCCATCATCGACCAGGAGAGATCCACGACGAGCATGATGTCGAGGCCTTCTGTTTCCCGCTCGATTTCTTTGTTGGCGGTGCGCGGACCGGCGATTGCGATGAGGAGCGCCGAAGCGGTCAACAGCCGGACGAAGGCGCGCAGGCGGCCGGCTTGTTCCCGGACCGGGCGCGAGATGCCAGTGAGTAGCGTGGTGTCTGGAAAGATCAGGGCCGCCGATTTGCCGATGCGTCCGCGTAGCCATGCGTAGAGCGGTAGGAGCGCCAAAAATAGGAGCACCCACGGGTACTGGAATTCGAAGCCGGTTTCCATGTCAGCGGCGGGGTGGGCCGAAGGTTCGGCGCGCGTCTTCGATGCGTTGGGCGGCTTCGCGAACGCCGGCGAGCAGCAAGGGGAGTTCTACCGGTGTGCTGGCGAACTTGGCGGCGTCGGCGCTGCGCAGGGCCGCTAGCAGCGGCTGGCGGGCGGGAAGGAAGACCGGAAGACCGCTGATGCGCGCGGTGAGTTCTTCGGTCGAAAGCGAAGCCGCGACCCGTTCATCGACCGCCGCAAGGTAGGCGCGCAGGGCTGAGGTGACCTCGCCGGTGGCGGTTGCGCCGGCGAGGGATTCCGCCCGCCTCAAGGCTTTTTCGAGTTCAATGATGGCTGGCTGCGCCGGACGCAGTCGGCGCCACCGAAGAGAGGCGATGATAATTCCTCCGATCACGACGAATGCCAGTACGGCGACTGGCCAGAGGGCTTCCCATCCGCCCGGGGCGATCGGGGGCTTGGGGCCAAGTAGGACCACGGGGGCTTCGTCGATCGCGAGCAACATCAGCGGCGGCGCCGGCGGCGTTCAAAGAAACGGGAGAGGGCGGGCGCCACGGCGGCGGTGGCTTCGAGTCGGGCGACGTCCATGCCGGCCCGGGCGAGCCCAGCCGCCGTTTCGGCCAGCCGTGCTTCGGCGGTTTCGGCGAAGCGCTGACGGGTCGCTCCGGAGCCGGTGTCGACTTCGCGGATTTCGCCAGTCTCGGCATCTTCCAGGGCGATGACACCGACGTCGGGCAGGAGGCGCTCACGTTCGTCGATGAGCTGGACGCACGCGGTATCGTGGCGTGCGTTGAGTTCGCCCAGTGCGGCGGCCATGGCCTCGCCGCCTTCCGCTCCGGGCAGGAAATCGGAGACGACGAACACCATCGAGCGGCGGCGTAACGCGCGGCCGAGTCGGCGCATGGGGCGGGTGAAGGAAGTGCGCCGGGAGACGGCGGCGAACTCAAGCGCATCACGGATAATGCGCAGGACGTGGCGGCGACCTTTCTTGGGGCTCACCCAGAGCTCCTCCTGGTCGCTGAAGAGGAGGAGGCCAACTTTATCGCCCGCCTTGAGTGCGGAGACGGCAAGGCAGGCGGCGACTTCGGCGCCGCGTTCGCGGAGGGTGGATTCGCCCGAGCCGAAAGAGGATGATCCCGAAACATCCAGCGCGATCACCATGGTGAGTTCACGCTCTTCGCGGTGTAGGCGGATGAACGGCTTACCCATGCGTGCGGTGACGTTCCAATCCATCGACCGCACGTCGTCGCCCGGCTCGTATTCGCGTAGTTCCTCGAAGTCGGTACCGCGGCCTTTGAAGCGCGAGAGGTAAGCGCCGACCATCGCATCATTGACCATCCGCGTGGCGACAATCTCGACGCGTTGGGCACGTCGGAGAGTCTCCTGCGGGTTGGTCTGGACGGGGCGGTCCACGGGCGCTCCGGTCGGATTAAGGAACGCTGACGGCGTCGAGCACGCGTCGCACGATGGCGTCGGCGTCGACCCCTTCGGCGTCGGCTTCGTAGGTGAGGATCAAGCGGTGGCGGAGCACGTCCGGGGCGATATCCTTGATGTCCTGGGGGGTGACGTGGTCGCGACCCTGGAGGAAAGCCCAGGCTTTGGAGGCGAGGGTGAGGTTAATCGTCGCGCGCGGCGAGGCGCCGAACTGGAGGAACTTGGCGAGGTCGGGGCCACCTGGGTGTTGCCCGCGCGTGGCTAGCACGAGCGAGACGATGTAGTCGCGAATCGGGTCGGCGACATGGATGGCGTCGACGGCCTTGCGGGCGTCGAGGATCTCCTGTTGCGAGATGACCGCCTCGACATCGAGCTTTGGCGAAGTGGTCGCCATGGCGTCAAGGATTCGGCGCTCTTCTTCGCGCGTCGGGTAGCCGATGTTGAGCTTGAGCATGAAGCGATCCACTTGGGCTTCAGGCAGCGGGTAGGTGCCCTCCTGGTCGATCGGGTTCTGCGTGGCCAGTACGAGGAACGGCGAAGGGAGCTTATGGGTTTCGCCACCGAGCGTCACTTGGCGCTCCTGCATCGCCTCAAGGAGGGCGGACTGCACCTTGGCGGGAGCGCGGTTAATTTCGTCGGCGAGGACGAAGTTGGCGAAAATCGGCCCGCGCTTGACGTTGTACTCGCCGGACTTCGGGTCGTAGATGAGCGTGCCGACGATGTCGGCGGGGAGTAAGTCCGGGGTGAACTGGATACGCGAGAAGTTGGCGTGGACGGTCTGCGCCAGTGTGCGCACCGAGAGCGTCTTCGCCAGGCCCGGGACGCCTTCGAGCAACACGTGCCCGTTGGCGAGGAGGCCGATGAGCAGTCGGTCGACGAGGTATTGCTGGCCGACGACGACACGGGCGACCTGCTCGCGGAGGCGCGGCACCCAAGTGCCGGCGGCGTTGATATTAGTGGGCATGGGGGTGGGGAAAGGTCGCGCTGGGGTGCGCGTTCGGCGGCTCTCCGCCCACTAAGCAGCGTCCGGCTGAGCCGGTTTCGTCTCTGAATTAGCAGGATGCCCGAGACTTCTCAACCGTTGCCTTTATAAAAGCAGCGAAAAGGGGGTGGGCCCGGTCCGGGCGGGACTTGAATTCCGGGTGGTACTGGACCCCGACCATCCAGGGGTGGTCCTTCACCTCAACGATTTCGACCAAGCCGCTCTGGGGATTGACCCCGCCGACCCGCAGGCCGGCCGACTCAAGCTGGGTCCGGTAGGCATCGTTGTACTCAAAGCGGTGGCGGTGGCGCTCCTTGATATTATCCGTGCCGTAAGCCTCCCGGGAACGGCTGCCCGGGGTGAGGGCACAGTCGAAGGATCCCAGGCGCATCGTGCCGCCCTTGGTGACCACGCTTTTCTGCGATTCCATCAGGTGGATGACCGGATTCTTGGTCTCCGGCGCAAACTCCGTCGAGTGGGCATCCTTGAGGCCGAGTACGTGGCGCGCGAACTCGATCACTGTGATCTGCATGCCAAGGCACAATCCGTAGAAAGGAATCTTTCTTTCGCGGGCGAACTGCGCCGCGATAATCTTACCTTCGATGCCGCGGTTACCGAAGCCGCCTGGCACGAGAATGCCATCGAGGCCTTCGAGTTGCGCAGTCCCCTTGGACTCGAGATCTTCGGCGTCGATGCGCACGATTTCGACGGCGGCTTCGTTTGCGATACCGCCGTGGGTGATGGATTCGTAGACGGATTTATAGGCATCCTGCAGTTCGATATATTTACCGACGACACCGACGCGGACGCGGTACTTCGGTTCAAGTAGGCGGCGAACGATTTCGCGCCAAGGGGAGATGTCGATCGGGTTGCACGTGATCCCAAGGCGCCGGACGACGATGTCGTCGATGCGCTGTTCGGCCAGCATCAGCGGGAGTTCGTAAATAGAGTGAGCGACGTCGCGGCATTCGATGACGGAGTCGACGCCGACATTGCAGTAGAGCGAGAGTTTCTGGCGGTTTTCCTCGCCGATGGGTCGGTCGGTGCGGCAGACGAGGATGTCGGGTTGGATGCCGATTTCACGCAGTTTAGCGACGGATTGCTGCGAGGGCTTCGTCTTGAGTTCGCCCGCGGCCTTGATGAACGGAACCAGCGTGCAGTGTAGGAACGCGACGTTCTCGCGGCCCGCGTCATGCTGGAATTGGCGCAGCGCTTCGAGAAATGGGAGGCCTTCGATGTCGCCGGTGGTGCCGCCGATTTCCGTGATGAGCACGTCGACGCCTTCACCGCCCTTGAGGATGCGCTCCTTGATTTCGTTCGTGATGTGCGGGATGACCTGCACGGTCTTGCCGAGATAGTCTCCGCGACGTTCTTTCTGGATGACAGTTTCGTAGACTTGGCCGGAGCTGAGGCTGTTGAGACGCGAGAGTTCGCCGGAGGTGAAGCGCTCGTAGTGACCGAGATCGAGGTCGGTCTCCGCGCCGTCGTTGAGCACGTAGACTTCGCCGTGCTGATAAGGGCTCATGGTGCCTGGGTCGACGTTGAGGTACGGGTCGAATTTCTGAATGCGCACCTTTAGGCCGCGGCACTCGAGCAGCGCGCCGAGGGCGGCGGCGGTGAGGCCTTTGCCCAGCGAGGAGATGACGCCGCCGGTGACGAAAATATACTTCATAGAAAGGGGGTTCGGAGGGCGGGGATTGTACAAAAAAGATAAGACCGGCAGGTCCTGTGACGGAGAGCCGGTCTGGACTTTCGAATTGCATGGGCGAAAAAAACTGTGGCAAGCGGTTTTTCCGGCTTCCCGCCGCCAGTCGGCCCCGGCCCCGCCGGCTTGGCCTATGAGGCTTTTTCACGCTCCGGGGGGCTTGGGCTAATACCTCCCCTTTAGGTGAGGTCCGGGGTGGGAAGGGTGGGCCCGACCTATTTGATGCTTTTTGCATCCCGTCCCCGCACCCTCGCTATGTCCGCAAGTCCTTGTTGCTCCAGCTGCCGCCCCTCTTCCATCGGGAAGAAGGTCGTGATGGCCCTCACTGGTCTCGTCTTGGCCGGATTCGTCCTCGGCCACATGTCGGGCAACTTGCTGATGTTCAAGGGTCCGGCCGCGATCAATGAGTACGCCAAGTGGCTCCATGATCACGCTGGCCTGCTCTGGGCCGCCCGCCTGACTTTAATCCTAAGCGTCGTCGCCCATATCTGGGTGGGCATCCAGCTTACCTTAGAAAATCGCGCCGCCCGCGCCGGAGGTCCCGCCGATGAGGCGACCCGCCGCGCTTCGATCGCCTCGCGATCCATGCCCTATTCCGGCGTGGTGATCCTTGGTTTCATTGTCTTCCACCTCCTGCACTTCACTTTCCGCACGATCGCCCTTGGCGGCGTGGCTCATGGCGACGATGTCCACGCGATGGTGGTCGCCGGCTTCAACTCCAAGCCGGTCGCGGTCTTCTACATCGTGAGCATGCTGCTCCTCTGCCTGCACCTCAGCCATGGCGTCAGCAGCGTCTTTCAGACTTTGGGCCTCCGTAACGAGCGCTGGCGCGGTCGTCTGGACGGCCTCGCGCTGGCCTATGCTTGGATTATCGCCTTCGGCTTCAGCTCCATCCCTCTCGCCGTCCTCACGGGCTGCCTCAAGTAAGCACACGCGATCATGAATCTCGACTCCAAGATCCCCGCCGGCCCGCTGGTCGATAAGTGGAATAACCATAAGGCGAAGCTTCGCCTGGTGAATCCCGCCAACCGCCGCAAATACCACGTCATCGTGGTCGGCTCTGGC
>CAIRLQ010000191.1 GCA_903879465.1 uncultured Opitutia bacterium
GTCATAAGGGCACCCATCTCTCGTGTCATGGCGAGGGAGACGAGATTGGCGACATAGACCGTCGCACCGACTTGTCGAAGTTGAATCAAGCCCACATATGCCATGATTAGTCCGGTCAGGAAGCCGAGCAGGGCGACAATTGGTAGTGCGTCCACGCCTGCGGTCTGCAGCTGGAGCATGAAGTCCGACCAGTTGACCTTGGAACGGCCGACCAAAGTGCGCATAAATCCAAAAAAGGTGTTCCCTATATGATCGAACGCTCGGGCCCAAGACGAGGAGCTCTCTACGCCCCAGGTGCCGAACCTCACAAGGAATCCCGCAGGTGCAGTGGGCCCGTCGTTGCTAGCGGCTTTCTCCGCCATTTGAACCAACGACTGAAGGCGCTGAGGCAATTCCGATAGATCAAGCTGCCGGACGTTGCGAAAGTTGGCGTAGAGCCAGGCAGGGAGGGATGAGTCAAACTCCCCGAGGTTCTCGGTGACAACGGCCACACGGTCGCCCTTGACAACGATGGCCGGTAGAGGGTCATCAAGACTCCAAGCCCCGCTAATTACCACGCGCATCCTGCCATCGGACTGGACTTCCGTCCGGGCTAACGGCGAACTGACGGAGCTTTGTGACATCCTGACAGTCAAATACTTCGGTAGCAGGTTATTCACAAGTCAGAAAGGCGTTGTCCCTCTCACCGAAGCGGGCTTTGCTGACCCTCTGAAGATGCCTCCGCTGCGCTATATTACTCTCTTATCCCTGACTACCGCAGCACATGCCGTGGACGTATCTCCGTCCCAATCTGTTCCGCACCCTTGGGTCATCGATCTGACCGAGGAAAACGACAAGTTTGGCCCGAAGAACAAGGACCGCTATTATACGCAGGGCCTGAAGCTCGCCATTAACACCGACGAGCACACGTTCTTCTCTCTGACACAGGAAATTAACACCCCGTCGGATACGACTGCACCTGATCCTCCCAACACTGACCTTCCTTATTCTGGCGCACTTTATCTTGGCTGGGGTTATGGAAAGGTTTTCGACCGTGGAGGAAAGAAGGACTGCATGTTTTCAATAGAATTTAAACTAGGGGTAATTGGACCTTCCTCCGGCGCCGAAACGATTCAGAATAAATTCCATGCATTAATCGGCCGACCTCAGACGGCTGGATGGGGAACGCAGGTGCCTGATGAGCCTATCATCAACATCGACACGGAATTCCGACGTCGGTTTGACCTCGATTCAACTGGCCGTGGCTACCGCGACCTAATCGCACGCATGGCCTTGGAGCTCGGCACTATGCGCACCGAGGCACTGTTTGGAGCGCAACTCCGCTGGGGTCTTAATCTGGATAAATCCTGGGGGCATTCGTATATCCGACATTCTAACGGCTATGACCCAGTCTCGGCACTGAGCCCTCAGGACAATCGCGCAAACTTCGCTTACTGGGCATTCATCGACTCACAGTTGGAAGTCGTCGCACATAACTACGCTACCGACGGTGCAAACTTTCGTGAATCCCCGACCGTCACCCGTCGTGCAATCGTCATGCAACTCGCGCTCGGTACCACCTTCCAGCTGCACCAATGGTCTGCCACTTACTTTATCGCTGTGCGCACTAAAGAGTTTGAGACGCAGGATGGCATGCACTTCTTCGGCGGCGTCAAGGGAGCCCTTCTTTTCTGATTATGTCAGCCATCGCAGTTATCGATGTCGGCTCTAATTCCATCAAGGTCGCGGTGGTTGATGCGATTACGCAGGCCGAGCTTGGCCGTAGCAGTGAGCCGGTAAGACTACAGCCGACAGACCAAGACAGCACCCTGATTCCTTCAGGGATTCAAGAAGAAGCTGTCGACGCCATTGCACGACTGGTTTTGTTCGCTAGGTCAAAAGGGGCCCATCGGATCGTGATTCTAGCCACCAGCGCCATCCGCGAGTCAGACAGCCGTTTGATCTTTGCCGAACGCGTCAAAGCATCCACGGGTATCTCGCTCACCGTCGTATCAGGTGAGGTCGAGGCCCGCCTCGCCGCCGCGGCCGTTCGCTCGGACCCCAACTACAAAGCTTACAGTAACATCATGGCTTTCGACCTTGGCGGAGGCAGCCTTGAGGTCATGGCCGTTCGCCATCACCACTGCGTCTTGGCTCGTAGTTTTCGTCTAGGCTCCGTGAGACTTACCCATGGTTACCTCCGTGGAGGCCAGGGGCTCGTCGATGAACTCGATCAAGGCTCGATTCGTTCGCACCTTTTGGGGGTATTGACTCCGATCATTCCTGCCAAGGCCGCCGAAGACTTTCTCATCGTCGGCGCAGGGGGTGCCTTCGCGGTCGTCGCCCTGCACCTCGAGGCTATCGGCGAACCGCCGGTCGGTGGCCGTCTACCGGTCCTACGTATCCGGGAGCTCAAAGATCGAGCCTGTGCGTTACCCCTTGAGGAACGAAAAAAGATTCCGGGCATTCCCCCTGAACGCGCCGACATCATGCCCGCCGCCCTTATCACCCTGTGCGTACTTGCGGATCTCACGGGTGCGGAGGCGTTTCACCTTACGCATCGAGGAGTTCGTCACGGCATGATCGAGCTGATGCTGAGTCAATCAGGGGAGACCCTTTGAACCATGCGACACCTTCTGTGTGCGTTGTTGTGGTCTTTGTCCGCCTATGGTGCCCCCTTTGAAGCTGTAGTGAAATCGCAGAATACCATAGATAAGTCAGCCGTCATCCGCACCAAGGAGGGCCAGGAACTCAAGGTTTCGCTGGGTGACGGCGATACTCAAATCACCTGGCAAGGGCGGTCCATCCGCGGCGTTCTGACTCCGGGAGCAGACTGGCCATCCCTGCGTTCGATATTCCCTAACGATCTCGAAGAACTTCGTCGTGTCGCGGAAGTCTCCGAAGCTCTCCATCGTGAAACTTTGGATAAAGGCCGCTTGGTCACGCGCATGCCCAACGATCTCATGCCGAATATGGCGCTCTGGGATCAGTCGGCGCGCCTCGTGATGAAGAAAGATTTCCTGGGCTCTCCGCTGGCCTTAAATTTCATTTTCACGAGCTGTCGTTCCGCTCGGATGTGCCCGGCCTCCACCGCGTGCATGAAGCAGCTCGGCGATCTTCTGGCCAAGCAGCCATCGGCTTCCAAAGTGAGATTAATCACAATCACGTTTGATCCGGAGACGGATTCTCCGGGGGTGCTCCACACTTATGCTAAAGGCTACGGCATCGATTTTGCGCGCCATAGCCTGCTGACGGGCGACCCTGCGCAGATCAAGGACTTGATGCGTCATTATGGCATCCAGACCCTACGTGACGAC
>CAIRLQ010000192.1 GCA_903879465.1 uncultured Opitutia bacterium
ATGCACAAAAAAGCCCCTGGAATCCAGGGGCTTGATGAGCGTGCGGTAAGCGCGGTTTACTTCGCGTGGGCCTTGACGAAGTCGATGTCAGCTTTGACCTGGGGCACGCTGTCGAGCCAATCCGCTTCATGCTCGACGGAGATATGTCCATCGAACTTCTGGCGGATGAGTTCTTTGAGGCAGCCATCGATATCGCAGACACCCTTCCCGGCGACGACGACAGCGGAGCTACCGAACTTTTCCTTGTCCTTAAGGTGCACGCTGATGATGCGTCCTTCGAGGATGCGGACGCATTCGACAGACTTCAGGTTCGAGGTAGCCCAGTGGCCGAGATCGGCGCAGGCGCCGACGCGGTGGTCGCGGCTCTCAACGACGCCGAGGATGTAGAGGGGGTTCCAGACCTTGTACTTTGGCTTGTCCATCGAGCCGCCGTGTTCATGGAAGGCGACCTTCACGTCGGTCTCAATCGCGGCGGCTTCCCAAGCAGCGATTTGCTCCGTGGATTCGGTGCAGACGGAATAGAGGCCAAGCTTCTTGGCGAATTTCATGATGGCCTGGACGTCTTCCTTATTCTTCGCACCGACGACGCCGTAGTTCACGGCGCGGACACCTTGGCGATCGAGCTCGGCCTTCATTTCAGCGAAGGCGGCGTCGGACATCGTGTGGTTAGTCTTTTCCTTTGAGCCTGGCTTGAGGGTCTGTCCGGGGTAGAGTTCGATGAGGTTGCCGCCTGCTTCCTTGGTCTTGGCGATCGCTTCAAAGAATGAGAAGCGATTGAAGGTGTAGGCTTGGGCGCCGACGAACCAACCGTTTTGGCGGTAGGAGTCGGGAATCGAATCGGCGCTGACGCAAGCGGCGGCGGCGAGGGCGAGGAGGGTGAGGAGACGCATGGGTGTGGGGTGTAAGGACAGAGTAAAGGCCCCCAAGGTTCCCTAGGTCAAGAACCCCTCGCTCGTAGTATAGTCGAAATGCCCTGCTTTGTTCATCTAAGCACATGATTTGGCGAGATATCTGGGCGGTCATCGTTGGGTGGTGCCGTCCAGCCCCGTCGCCCGACAATCTCGGGGCGATGGGGGAGCGCCTCGCCGAGCAGCATTATCGCGCACACGGCGGGCGCTGCCTGGCGGCCAACTGGCGGCACGGCCGCGATGAACTGGACTTGGTCATCCTCGAGGGTGAGGTGCTCGTCTTCGTTGAAGTTAAGACACGCACGGCGGAAATCGCCGGGGAAGGGTATTGGGCCGTGAATCGACGGAAAAAGCGGGCTTTGCGGCGGGCAGCGACCGGTTGGATCCGCCAAATCAGCGGTCCGTGTCATACGCGCTTCGACGTCGTGGAAGTTCTGGTTTGCAAGAAAGGCACCGTCCGCCTCCTTCAACACCGTGGCGAAGTCCTCTTAGGACGCCGCCGCTTCTAGCTTTCGATGTCCGACACCGACCGTCATCCGTTTCTCTCCGGCCTGAGCAAGCACCGCGGTGCCCAGCCGACTTGCGTGGTCATCTTCGGCGCCTCCGGCGACCTGGCTGCACGCAAGCTGCTTCCCGCCCTGTATAACCTGGCCGTCGACAGCCTGTTGCCCGCCGACTTCCACCTGATTGGCTTCGGTCGCAAGCCTATCCCGGATGCTGAGTTCCGCACACAGGCCGCGGCTGACCTCGCAAAATTCTCTCGCCGCGAGTTCCGCCCCGACATCTGGAAGCGTATTGAGGAGAATGCGACATACCAGGCGGGTGGTTACGATGAGCCAGCCGCCTACGCTGCGCTGAAGGAACAAATCGCCGCCGCCGAAAAGCGCGCCGGCCGCCCGCTGCAACTCGTTTTCTACGTCTCGACGCCTCCGACCGTCTTCGAGCCGATTTTGGAAAATCTCGGTCAGTCCGGCCTCGCCGGCCGCGGCTTGGGCACGGACTTGGAGAGTAAGGTCATTATCGAGAAGCCTTTCGGTAAGGACCTCGCCTCGGCGGTACACCTCAACGCCGTCGCCGCCCGTAACTTCCGCGAGTCGCAGATTTTTCGCATCGATCACTACCTCGGCAAAGAGACCGTGCAGGACTTGCTCGTGCTGCGCTTCGCCAATCCGATTCTCGAACCGCTCTGGAATCGCCGCCACGTCGACCACGTCCAGATTACCGTCGCCGAGGAACTCGGGGTCGGCACCCGCGGCGGTTATTACGATGGCAGCGGCGCCACGCGCGACATGCTCCAGAATCACACCATGCAGCTCCTGGCGCTCGTCGCGATGGATCAGCCTCGTTCGCTTTCGGCCGAACACATCCGTGATGAGAAGGTGAAACTCCTCGAGTCCATCCAGCCCCTGCGCGTTGGCGCCAATGGCGACGCTGTCCGCGCCCAATACGTCGAAGGGCTCTCGGGCGGCGAACGCGTGCCGAGTTATCTCACCGAGAAGGACATCCCCAAGGATTCCTCCACCGAGACTTTCTGTGCGCTGCGTCTTTCGATCGAGAACAGCCGCTGGTCGGGCGTGCCTTTCTACATGCGGTCGGGCAAGCGCCTCGCCCGCCGCGTCTCCGAAATCGCGATCCAGTTCAAGCAGCCCGAGTCGGGCTTGTTCGCGGGCGATGCCCGTTACGACCTCGCCCCGAACCGCCTCGTCATCCAGATCCAGCCTGACGAAGGCACGACGCTCGTCCTGAATTCCAAGTTGCCCGGC
>CAIRLQ010000193.1 GCA_903879465.1 uncultured Opitutia bacterium
ATGTGGTGCGGGATCGGACCCATGTTGTCGAAGAACTTTGAGTAGACGGGCCACTTCTTGTATTTGCTCCAAATCTTCGAGCCAATAAGTGCGGCACCACATTCCTTGACGGCCTGCTTAAGGGTGAAGCGGGTGTGACCAATCACGACATAGGAGAGGCCTTCGTCGGGGGTGCGGTTGTCGTTGGCGGCTTCGGTGGTGGAAGCGAACCAGCGTTCATCGATACCGCCGCGGCTCAGGCCGAAAGCGTAGAGATCATCTGGGTGCAGCTTGAGTCGCTTGCCAGGCTGGAGGAAGGAGCGCGGCACCCAGCACGGGGCGAGACGCAGGAGGCCGCCGGTCTGGGCGAGTTCCTTTTCCACGAGCGAGGCGACGCCGCTCTTCTTAGTGGAGAGATTTTGGACAATCTTAGGGGAGGACATGGGTGGAGGAAAGGGGGTGAAGGGGAGGTCGGATTTAGGCGACTCCACGGACAGGGACAAGAATTGAGTAGCGAAGAGTTATGACCTCAAAAACTGCCAATTAATCAGGCAGGTCACGGTCTGGCCGTTTTCGCTCGTAATCCGGACGGAAGCCGGCCCCTCAGGGACGATAGTTCGCACTTGGCCGAAGTCGGCCGAGACCGCCGCCGCCCCCTGAATAATAGGTAGACGGACGCTCTGGTCCCTGCGGAACTCACGGCTGGTCGGTATGCCTTTGGACGCCAGCCGGTCTTCGCGGGCGATATCGACACTGTCGCTGAAATGAGAGCAGACCTCTTCGAGGCCCAGTCGACCGAGGTGACGCTTTTCCCAAGGATGACCGGGGCGTCCGCCGTTGGACATCCAGAACAGGGTGGCGGGGAAATCCGCGACGTTCTTGAGCGAGAACCAGACGTAGCCAGGGAAAGTCACCGCCGTCCAGCCAAACGGTTGCGCCTCGGTTGCAGGTACGTTGACGAGCATGATCAGGTCATCGTTACCGGGGCGGGCTGGGTATCGTGACAGGTCGGTCAAGGAACCATCCTTGAGCGCCACCGATTGCAACGAAGAGAACTCGGCCGACGGCTCAAGGGCGCCGGATTCGCCGTTGGCGGGATTCGAGAACTCACCCGGATACACGGAGCCAAAGCGGAAGGCACTCGTGGCGATGCGCGCGGTGCCGGCAGGGACCTCGGACAGGTCCAGAATCGGATGGCTTCCGTAATTCCAGCGGCCCTCGAGATTCGTAATCACATGCTCGCAGTAAATCGCATGGTGGCCGGTAACGACTGAAAGTGTCTTCGTCACGTTGGCACCAGTGTCCGTCGTCTGCTGCGTGAGACGGAGAGTGCGTTCGGTTTGTTGAATCAGTTTCCATTCGGCATTGGCCGGATCGCCATGGGGCGGACCCTTCTGCTGACCGCCAAAAGGGAGGCACAAGAAATCGCCGCGTAAATAGGTCAACAGAGGTGGAAGTGATTGATCCACCTGAGTGGGCGTCCAGGGAGAGAGCGAGTAGGGGCGGGCCTCGGTTTGGCCTAGGTGGAAGGTGACCGGTGCCAGATGTCCGGCAGCCTGAGTAACCGCGAGGTCGACTTCGGGGGTGCGCAGGGTGTAACTTGGAGCGCCGTGAATCGTTTCCATGAGGATGGTTCATTTCCTGCAAGTGGGGAGGCTCTGTCAACGCCTCCGCTTGCTCTCCGCTTGCTAACTGCCTCAGGGGTCGCTTGCTTTTACCCATGCCGCAGCCTTTGCCTATTCTTTATATTAAGCCCGGATGCCCTTGGTGCGTGCAGGCCGAGGAGTTCTTTGCCGCCCAGGGGGTGAAGCTGGATGTTCGCGACGTCATCGCTGACATGCATCAGATGCGCCAGATGGTCGCCCTGACCGGTCAGTCCAAATGCCCATCGTTTCGCTACGGCGATTTCATCGTCGCCGACTTCGGGGTCGATGAGTTCATTAACAAGGCCAAGAAGCATCCGGTGGTCTGCGCCGAGCTCGGGCTGAAGGTTTGATTTCAGCAGTCTTTTGAGCCTCAGATAAGGCTTGGTCACTAGGGTAAAACCCCTAGTCTCTGGACATGAGGTTCTCCCCAACCTTATGTTTGTTACTGAGCGCATGCCTTTTTGCCGCCCAGCCCAACGTCGTTTTAATCATGTCCGACGACATGGGATGGGCTGATCTGGGCTGCTATGGTTCCAAGGCTAATCCGACGCCCAACATTGACCGTCTATCGTCCGAAGGGCTTCGTTTCACGAGTTTCTACGCCACCCAGGCCGTCTGCACCGCCTCCCGCACGGCGCTGATGACAGGGTGCTATCCCAATCGCCTCGGCTTGGGCGGTATA
Source organism: uncultured Opitutia bacterium (assembly GCA_903879465.1). Classification (GTDB taxonomy): domain Bacteria; phylum Verrucomicrobiota; class Verrucomicrobiia; order Opitutales; family UBA953; genus UBA953. Next base: position 2,308 of record CAIRLQ010000193.1, read on the forward strand.
GCCCTCGGCCCAGGATCTAAAATCGGACTAAGTAATGACGAGCAGACGCTCGGAACGTTGCTGCGTCATGCGGGCTACCACACCGGAGTCATCGGCAAGTGGCACCTCGGCGATGCTCCCAAATTTCTCCCTCCGGCGCATGGCTTCGATGATTCGATGATTCTGCCTTACTCCAACGACATGTGGCCGCTGGGATATGTCATGGGAGATGAGACTCGTCGAAAGATGTATCCGGAGCTCCCGCGCTATGTGAACGGCCATCAAATCGGCTACGTCAAAGACTGGATCGACATGGATGCCCTGACTTCCGCGCAAGGTCTGCGGGCGATGAAGTTCATCCATGACAGCGCCGGCAAGGACAAGCCGTTCTTTCTTTATCTGGCCACATCAATGCCCCACGTGCCCCTCGGCGCATCTTCTGACTTCAAGGGCAAGCACGCGACCCCCTTTGCCGACACGATGGCCGATATCGACCGGGCCGTCGGTGCCGTCTTGAAGGCCCTGCGAGATAAAGACGTCGAAAAGGATACCGTCGTGATCTTCACCAGCGACAACGGTCCGTGGCTTAATTTCGGCCGTCACGCTGGATCGGCCGGCCCGTTCCGTGAAGGGAAGGGTACGACCTTCGAAGGGGGCGTGCGCGTGCCGTGTATTATTAAGTGGCCCGGCGTGGTGAAGCCTGGCCGCACGACCGATGCGCTCGCCGCTAACATCGACTTCGTCCCGACACTACTCGAGGCCTGCGGGGGCACTAAGACTAAGAACGCCATCGATGGACGATCATTCCTGCCATTGCTCAAAGGAGACAAAGATTCCGGCCGTGAGGCTTTCACTTATTTCTATGGCGATAAACTGGAAGCCGTCCGTCAGGGCCGCTGGAAGTTGCATTTGCCCCATGCCTATCGAAGTTATGTCGACATGATTCCCGCCAAGCAGGACGGCCTGCCCGCCACGACACACCAGCGCCAGATCGGGCTTTCGCTCTTTGACCTCGATGCCGATCAGGGTGAGACGAACGACGTCGCCGCCGCCCATCCTGAGGTCGTGAAGGAATTGCAGGAGCTCGCCGCATCGGAACGCAAGAAGCTCGATGCTGGCAAGCGCCCCGTCGGTCGCCTCTAATCAGACGAGGCGGGCGATACCGGCGACGCGCCAGGCCATCACGCCGAATCCGACGACCGCGACCGACAGGCAGAGCGAACGTCGGACCTTGGTTTCGCTTAGGCCCCCGCGAAGCGCAATCCAGAGCAGGCCGGCCGAGGTGAAGATCACCGCCATCTGGGCGAGTTCGACCCCGACGTTGAAGCCAATGAGGATGCGGACGATACTGCCATTGTCCCAGTCCTTGAGGCGATCGGAGACCGCCGCGGCGAAGCCGAGTCCGTGGACGAGCCCGAAGACGGCCGGAACAACGAGCATCTGGCCGTTCGTCGCGGTGCCGCGGTAGGCCATCACCGCACCTAGGCCGATCGTGAGCGCGATGACAGGCTCAATCCACGGGCCGACAGTGCCGACCACACCTAACGCCACAATCGTCAAGGTGATGCTGTGGCCGACGGTAAAAATCAGGGAGCGCAGCAAAGCCTGGCGCAGTGAGGCAGCGCCCAGAAACATCGCCGTCATGAATAGGCAATGGTCCCAGCCTTCGGGGATCACATGCCCGAAACCATCGCCGAGCAAGGTGCGCAGGAAGCGCAGGGCTAAAAAAAACCAGCCACTCCCTTCAGCGACTACTGGCTCATCGCTGATCACAAACTCTCCCGGCTCGTTCTTCGAAACCGCCATGACCACCTGATAATCCATCCCTTTGCGAAGATTGGTAAAAACCGTCCCCATGGTATCTGGAAAACGAATTTCGATTGTTCGTGTGCCCGCGGGAATATCCGTGGCGAACTTGGCATTGAGCAAGACGGGGTAGCGGTCGGCTTCGCCCTGCCGGGAGGACTGCCGCACGATGTCATCTGCAGAAGGAAAAGATACCAGCTTCAAGAGTAGTGGCTTACCATCAGCCGTGACCGACACCGCCGCACCGAAGCCAGCTTGCGCTTTCTCAGCGGCCGCACCGAGACGGCCCGGCGTGAACATCATCGCGTCGAGTTCCTTGATCGATGCGTCTTTGGGTAGCTGCCCGATCAGATAGGAAGGGATGTCGAATTTGATCGTGAAGATGAAGTGCCCTTTGTCATCCACCACCCCGACGCAATTGGCCTCCTTCCACTCCGGATGGGCCTGAGCCGTCAGCGACAGCAGGAGAGAAACACCCAGGATGATGAAACGCAGCAAGGACACCGGACAGGCCTAGGGTTGACTTACAAGGCTGGCAATTCGCAATGAAATCTATTGCCCCTTGGCGGGTGGCCCCTTGCGGGCTGGCTTCTTCTCATCGTCATTTGACGCACCGGTCGGACGCGTGTAGATCACGGTGAGGTCGGCGGCCCCGAGGATCTTCCCTTTCATCGCCGACAGCAGCGACTCGGAGGTGATCGGTGACGGGGCGCTCCTCAGGTCAGGTTGGGCGGAGAGGGCGAAGAGCGTGAGAACATATTTCTTGGCGCCCGGACCTTTGGAGTGGGGTGCGGCATATTCGACGCGATTATGCACGGTGCTCATGCCCATCTTGCCGAAATCGGAGGTATTTTTGGCGATCGCGGAAAACTTCGGGTCGATATCATACATCAGCCAGTAGATCTTGGTCTTACCTTCGGGGTCGAGGTGGTGCATTAGCAGGGCCAGCGATTGGGTGCCCTTGGGGAGATTGGACCAAGCTAGCGGCGGGCTCGCACTTTCACCATCGCCGGTAAATTCTGCCGGCAGATTGCCGCCATCTTTTACCACGGGACTTGTCAGTGTGAAATTTGGTGCCGGATTTGGCGTGGGCTTAGCAGCGGCGACCAGGTCGATCGAGCCCTTCGCCGGCTCGCCGCCTTTACCGCCTTTGCCACCCTTGCCTTTACCTTCTTCAGGCGCTGCGCCGAGCAGCGGGTGGGCCAAAAGCGCGAGGGCAAGATAGGTCAGTAGGATCGGACGCATCGAATTCGGGGGAGGGGTAAATTCTAACAGAAGGAGGCTTAAGCAAAGGTTAAGGCATTATTTATGAGGGGGGCCTTTGCCTCCGTCGCTTAATCCTGATCCGAAGTTTTACGTCCATCGCGTTTCCGTGGGTGGAGAAAGTCGCGTGGATTGAAAAGGACCTTCTCCATGAAAAGACCCCGGGCGGGGGCCGTTGGCACTTCAGACGTGATCACCCGTTCCTTGCGATAGGCCACAAGTCGTTCCGGCGGAATCTTGCCTTCGCCGACGCGAAGGAGCCCGCCGACCAGACGGCGCACCATCTTATAAAGGAAGCCGCTGCCTTCGGCGATGATTGTGATGCGCTTACCACGGCGGCGAACATCGAGTCGGCGCAGTTCTTTTACGGGATTCTCCTGCTCCATGCCCTGACCGTGATTAGCACCAAAGGCATAGAAGTCATGTTTTCCCAGCAGGAGTTTAGCAGCCTGTCGCATGCGTTTGACGTCGACCGTCTTAGTACTGAGACCGAGACAGTAACGAGCCTCCCAGGGTGGCGGATAGCCATCGCAAATCTCATACCTGTAACGTTTGCCGGTCGAATGCCAGCGGCAGTGAAAGTCCGGGGCCACGCGGCGGAGGCTCGTCACGAGTAAACCGTTCTGCTCGCAGGCATTAATGGCGTGCACGAGGTAGCTACACGGGTGGGGCCAAAAGGCGTCGAAATGAAAACGCTGCCCGACGCTGTGTACGCCGGAGTCGGTCCGGCCGCTCCCATGGATATCGATAGGGGTCTTGAGGATGCGGGAGAGCCGCCCTTCAAGCTCCCCCTCGATGGAGACGCGGCCTTGTTGCACCTGCCAGCCAATATGATCTGTGCCATCGTAAGCAACGGTCGCTAAAAAGCGCTCGAGCTTGGGAGCGAAGGGTTTCTTGCGCTTGGAAGGTGGCATGGTCAGGAGCCGATTCCGCGGCTGTTCAGAAAATCCTGGAGTAAGACCGCCGCTGCCCGAGAGTCGCGTTCGCCCGAGCGAGCTTGCTCTTGTCGTTCCCGCGCGGAACGGGGCTTACGTCCGCCGATGTCATCCGCGGCCTGGCTGGTCAGGGCTTCGTCGATCTTTTCAATTGGGAGTGAAAATCGGCGGATGAGCTCTGTGGCAAACGCGTCGACCTCGTCGCAGCGCTTAGTGCGTTCGCCCTCCACGGAGAGGGGGTAGCCCAGAACGAGCAACGTAACTTTGAGTCGGCTGATTTCCTTCCCAATTTGGAGGAAGCGTGCTTCGGCGTCGTCGCCGGTCGCCGCCGGCAACGGGAAAGCGAAGCCGAGCTCATCGGCATGACTGAGCCCGACTCGTCGGGAGCCGTAATCAATGCCGAGGAAGACCTGTGCCACAGGGACAAGTTGGTACAGCTTGGGCTATAATTCAATCCGACACACAGGGTGGGGTGGGTTTGACACCGATGGCTCAGGGGGTTCCACTGACTCATGCCTCTGGAAACGCGCCTCAGCGACCATGAGCGAGCTCTGTTTGCTCGCCAGATGCGTCTACCTGGAGTGGGGGAGGCAGGCCAGCTCCGCCTGCGGGATGCCAAGGTCCTGATCCTCGGTGCGGGCGGGCTGGGTTCACCAGTCGGACTCTATCTGGCGGCGGCCGGCATCAGCCAGCTCGGCATCGCTGATCCCGATAAGGTCGAGATTTCTAATCTTCATCGCCAGATCATTCATGGCTTTGATACGCTTGGCTTGCCTAAGACGGTTTCGGCGGCGGAGGCCTTGGGGGAAATTAATCCCGGAGCGCGCATCGCACTGCATCCGGAGGGCTTCAAGCCTGACAATGCCGCTGAGCTAATTTCTCGTTACGACTTGATTGTGGATTGCACGGATAATTTCGCGACCCGCTATCTCGTCGCCGATGCCTGCGTCCTCGGGCGTCGTCCGTTGGTCCACGGTAGCGTCCTGCGTGAAGAAGGCCAGGTCGCGGCCTTTCTGCCGGGGTGTGGCTGCTATCGTTGCGTTTACCCGGTGATGCCAGATGCAAACTCCATACCGACCTGTGCCGAGGCCGGAGTCTTTGGCGCTACTTGTGGCGTCATCGGCTCGTGGATGGCCGCAGAGGTGATTGCGATTCTACTCGGCCAGCGCACCCAATCCCGAATGCAGGTCATCGACGTGGCCGCAGGAACTTCCAAGCTCCTGAAATTATCTCCAGATTCCGCCTGTCCACTGTGCAGCCAGACGGCCACCATCCGCCACCTCGATGCAGCCCGCTACCAAGCTACGGCCTGCCAGGCTCCCTCTATGTCCGAATACCCACTTGAAATTACCGTTGAAGAGGCTAGCCGTCTCCTAGCCGGCGCAAATCCACCCGTTCTGATCGATGTCCGTGAGCCCGATGAGCACGCCGTCTGTCGCATCTCAGCGGCCCGGCTGATTCCGATGAACACAGTGCCAGCCAGGCTGGCTGAAATTCCCCAGAACGTCCCCATTCTGATCCATTGTCACCATGGTGGCCGCAGCATGAAGGTGACCCAATTCCTACGCTCCAAAGGGTTCACCCAGGTGGCCAACGTGAAAGGGGGCATCGAGTCCTGGTCGGTCAAGATTGACCCGCAGGTGCCCCGATACTGAGCGAGACTAGGCTTGCCGACTCTACCCACGCCTTATTTATTCCCATCAGCCATGAAGCGCATCTCCCTGCTCCTTTCCCTGTCTGCTCTCCTCGTCGGCTGCGGACCCTCCCGTCTTCCTTCGGACTTCTCAAGCAACTCCCCGGCGGACGGGACCAACGGTAATATGAATCTCCGCGGCTCGGGTTACTCCGCGATGGCCCAGCTCATTCGAGACGGTGGCCCGATTCCTCCCGAAGCCATTCTGGCTACGGTCTATTTCGATTTCGATCGCTACACAGTCGAAGCGAAGGAACGTCCGAAACTTGACGCCATCGCCGCCCGCGCTAAGGCCACCAAGATTATTATCGCCGGCTATACCGACCATTTCGGCACCGACGAATATAACCTCGGCCTCTCCGATCGTCGTGCCCAATCCGCTCGTGATTACCTTGTGAAGCTTGGTTTAAACCAAGGTAGCAGCGAGGTCATGGCGCTCGGATCTCAGCAAGCCGATAAGGCGGCCGGCGGCCGTCAGTCCGGTGCAAAGGACCGCAAGGCCGTCATTGTTGACGCCAACTACTCTGGACCGATTACTTCGGGAGCAAGCAAGCCCGCCGCTCCGGCCTCGGGCGCTGGCAAGCCGGCACCTTCCGCTGCCCCCGCGCCGGTTCCGACCGCCCTCTAAGTTTCCCACTTTTGAGGTGCAAAAGAAGGCCCGCCATTTAGCGGGCCTTCTTTTTGGTCGACGGGGTCGAATCAGTTAAGGCCGACGTATAAATGGGCCATCGTCAGGATGAACAGAATGACCGCGACAGCCTTACCGATGAGACGTTCACGGTCGGTGCGATGCGGAGCACCCCAGCGACCCCAAATCCAGCAGGCGGTAGCAATGACAGTCATCCCAAGGCCAGCGTCGCGCACCCACGCGGCATCCTCCACGAGGGCACTCAGAACCCAGAGAAGGTATAGCGCGTAGGCGAAGAGGGGGAAGGCCATCGCCTGTTTCAAGGTTTCCATCCATTCGCCCGGCTTAGGCAGCATCGCGGCCAGGCGCGGGAAGATGGAAAGGAATAAATAGGGTAACGCCATGCCGAGACCGATCACCGTGAAAAAGAGTAGCGTTTCCCCAGTGCTGCGTTCCTTGTCCAATGCAAAGCCTAGCGCGGCACCGAGACCAGGCGCCGTGCAGGGAGTGGCCACGGCCGTTGCTAAGATCCCCGAAAGGAAAGCGCCCCAAGAGCCACCTTTATCGCCCGCCTCCGCAGCAGTCCCTGCTAAACCCGTACCAATTTCAAACATTCCGCTCAGGCTTAGGCCAAGAACGACCATCAGCACACAGGTACCGAGCACGAAGCCAGGGGACTGCATTTGGAAACCCCAGCCGACTGAACTCCCGCCAGACTTAAGCACTATAATGAGAGCCGCGAGGGCGAGGAAACTTAGGATGACACCCGCGGAATAAAGCAGCCCATGCAGGATTACCGTGCGCCGGGCCGAACCCGCTTCACGGGCGAAGCCTAGCACCTTTAAGCCGATCATTGGAAAGACGCAGGGCATGAGATTTAGCAAGATGCCACCGCCGAAAGCCAAGAGAAGCCAGACCGCAAATGGATGCGTGGTAGCGGCGGTTTGATAAGGCTGACCAGAGCTAACGGCTTTCAGGGCAGTCGTGACTTCGGTGCCCGTGAGAGCTTCGGAGAGAATGGCAGTAGGTTGCCCGGATTTGAGGAACACATTCAAAGGAATGCCGGTGCGGCCATACTTCTGGAGTTCCGCTGCGATGACGTCATCCTTCTTGGTCCAGTCGGCCTTGAAGCGCACGACGCCTTTGTCGGCAAAAGCCTTAATGACATCGTTCTGGGTGTAGACACGTTTGTTGACCTGGCAGGTTGCACACCAGCGGGCAGTGAAATCGACGTAGACGATCTTGCCATCGGCCAGTGCCGCGGCCTGGGCCTGAGGCGACCAAGGCAACCACTCGCCCGGCGCGGCGGCGTGGCTGTCGCCCTGGGCGGGTGCAGGGGAGGCGGCACCGCCCTGCAGGTCGACATGAAGGTTAAGGAAGCTGCCGTCTTCAGCACGGGTCGTGAAGTTGAGCGGGCCTGAGGTGAGTGTTTCGGTCGCGTCGCGCAGCTCAAAGACTAGGCCCTGGCCGACCACCTTTTGCTTGGCGGTCGCGTTGGGGGTGACGAAATTGCGTTCCGGGAACCAGAGGTCATTTAACTTCCGGCCAGCGGGTAATTGGACCGTGAGCATCTTGCCGTCGCTCGTCCCCGAGGTCTTCAGCGCGACTCGCAGGTCTGGATAGAGTTTAGGGTCATATTTATAAACCGCATTATTTGAGCCTATGGTGAGCGTCAGTTCGACCAGTTTATCGTGAGGCCAACAGCCCTTGTCGTCGCACTCGAGCCACTCAGCCTTGCCTTTGAGAGTAAGGCTGCCGGTGCGATCAGTTGGCACGGAGACTTCCATTAAGATCAGCGTCTCATTTTCGTAGACGAAATTCATGACGCCGGACTGGTCAAGTAACCGTGGGCCAGGCCAGATGAAGCCGCCGATGCTAGCACCCGACTTCTCGGACCATTCCACCGTGGGCGAGGCGCCGGCGTCGCCGGGGTTCTTCCAGTAGATATGGAAGTGCGGGTCGCAGCGGTAGCGTAAAGCGATGAGCGCCTTACCACCGGCCTTGATCTCTGGGCTTAGGTTGACGAGGTCGACCTTTGTGCGGACTTGGGCGCCCAAAGGGGAGGCCAAGGTGAAAAGCGAAAGCAATCCGAGGGCGAGGAGTCGCATGGACCCA
>CAIRLQ010000194.1 GCA_903879465.1 uncultured Opitutia bacterium
AGCAGGTGGCCGGTCTCGCTGGAACCGTAGAGGTTGATTACGGGTACACCGAAGACGCGCTCCATGATTCGACGATGCACGACGCTGGTATATTCGTAGCTCGTAACGATGAATCTTAATGAGGGGAGGTGGATGCCATTCCGTTCGCAATGTAGGGCGAACCAGGCGCCATGGACTGGGTCGACATCAAGAAAGTCGGGCTGCCAGTCGGCGGCTTCTTGAGCCATGGCGGACAGTTTTTCTTCGCCTAGGGTGAAGGGGATCCGTGATTGATTGACGAATAGACTGAGGCCGAAGCGGCGTTGGTCGAGGTTAAGCCATCGATTGTAGCAACTGACACCGCTACAGCCTGGTGTGGTGAAGACTGCACGGCGGGCGGCTGGCTGGGCGTCCAGCAGGTTGGCGATGAAGCGATTCCCGCGTAAGGCGCGAAGCTCCTGCTCGGCCCACCATGTCTTGCCGAAGATGACCCGGACGCTGGCGCCCGACGTTCCGGAAGTGCTTTCCTCTTCTATGAGGTCTTTGGCGGTGAGCGATTTCACGGAGAGGCCGGGTCTCAGAAAGCCCTCCGGGGAAAACTCTCTGAGTTGCGATTTGGAGATACGGGGGAGGGAATCTAAGCTTCGGCCCGTGTCGCGTAATGCCTCAACCCAGGGGGCTTGGTCGTAGAAAGGAATGCCCGCCGTCTGTTGGATCGCAGCGTCTAGCCGCACTAAATCTTCCGAAGGGCGGAGGGCAATGGGCGTGCTGAGGGCAGGCATGACGTCACAGTGTAAGGGAAGCGGGAGAAGGCAAAAATCCGCGACGTTTACGGCGGATTGGCTCCATATAGCACAAGCTGTGGGTGCTTACGGAACTATCGGGGTTGAACGAGGTCAGCCTACCTCATACCCCTCTCGCATGCGATTACCCCGTCGTTCCTTTCTCCGTAAGGCTGCTGTCGCCGCGCTCGGCTTCACCATCATCCCGCGCCATGTCCTTGGTCGCGGCTTTATTCCGCCCAGCGAGACGTTAAACCACATCATCATCGGCTGTGGCGGCATCTCCGCCATGCACAGTGATCCCCGTATGACGGGTGCTAATCGCATCGTCGCGATTTGCGACGTCGACTCCGAGCGGCTTAAGCGGAAGTTGGAAAAAATTCAGAACGCTGGCGGGGGCACCCCCGTCATCGCTGAGGATTTCCGTGATGTCATTGCGCGTCCCGATGCCGACGTCGTGCACGTGTGCACGCCTCCTCACTGGCACGGTGTCATCGCCGCCGCGGCCGCCCGTCGGGGTAAGGCTGTGTGGTGCGAAAAGCCTCTCACCCGGACGATTGGCGAAGGCCTTGCCTTGCGGCAGGTGGTGCAGCAGACGGGCGTACCGTTCCGCGTGAACACCTGGTTCCGTCTTAACCGCACGAATTACTACGGGGTCGGTCCAGCACGCGAAATTCGGCGTGTCGTGGCCAGCGGCGTCCTTGGTGGCCCGCTGACCGTGCGCCTTGCCCCTGTCGGCGGTATCGCCTGGAAGGTGAATCAATGGACGGGCAAGCCCAATCTCACGCCCGTGCCTGTGCCGGCAAATCTGAATTGGGATCTGTACTGTGGCCCTTCGCAGTTAATTCCGTATCACCCGCATCGTGCCCATGGATCTTTCCGGGGTTATTGGAATTTCGACCAAGGCGGCCTCGGCGACATGGGGCAGCACTTCCTCGACCCGGTACAATATTTCCTCGGAAAAGATAATGAATTCCCCGTCACCGTAGAATGCGACGCCCCTGCGCAGGATGCCATGGCCTGCGGCGTGTGGAAGACCGTTACGCTTACCTATAAAGACGGCACTCGCATCATTCTGGAGTCCGAACTCGCCGAGAAGAACCCGAGCAACCCCTTCCTTGAAGGCCCTAATGGCAAACTCTTCGCTGGCATGCGCTGCGATAAGCCCGAGCTCATCCGCAAGGCCGCTGAATTCCCGCTCCCGGAGCATCAGGAAGATGATTTTGATCTCTGTGCCCGGGAGAAGCGCCCGTTTGGTTACGGCGTTAATGAGGCGTTCCATAGTTCCACCTTGGTCAATCTCGCCGGCCTGAGCGTACGGCTTGGACGGAAACTGACGTTCAACCCCGATGGCACGGGCTTCGTCGGCGACGCCCAGGCCGACCGACTGCATTCCCCCGTCATGCGTGGTAACTGGTCTATCTGAATCAAATCACGATTTCACGAACATGAAAAAACTTTTATCGACCAGCCTCCTATTGGCGACGCTGGGTTTCGCCCTATTGGCTGCCGCCCCGCCCGACGAAGTCTTCGCCGACCTCGGCGTACCCGCGAAGCGCCTCGTCGCCCAGCAGGCGATTTTCGATTACTCCCGAACTTTTGCGCAGGCTTCCGATGAATCCAAGGCTTGGTTTAAGCGTGTGGATGCCGCGCAGAAGTCCGTCGAAGATCCGGAAGCGAAGGCTTCCTTGGCTCAGACGCTTGCCTTGGATCCAGCAGAGAAGTCTTTCTCGCCGATGGGCAGGAAGACGCCGAACAACTATCCCGCCCCGGAAGGAACGACTCCAGAAACCAAACTCGCCGAGATCGAGCGCTTATTGGATTTAAATAATCGCGGTGCTGCCGGCGCAGTCTTAAAACTGGAAGCGCTCGCCGCCCTCGCCAATGGGGATGATTTCATTCTCGCCCAGCGCGCTAATCGGCTACTTCGACGCATAAATCCGCAGGCGGCGGCGCCATTACTCTGGTCCCGCATGGCCAAAGCCTCGCAGCGTTCGCAGGTTTTGGAAATCGAGGAGGAGATTCTCCGTCTACCTATCTCGCTAGCTGCGCAGACGACCCCGACTGCTCCCGAGGGCACGTCGCTCGCCTCCAAGGCAGCCTGGGTGCGCATCGTGACCGTGCGCGCGGCTGGTGGTAGTCGCATCCGCGAGTCGGTCAAGGCGGCCGTACTTCCTTTGCTGAAGGGCTCGGCCAATGAATTGACCGAAGCCGCCTGGGATTCTGTTTCACGCCTCTGTACCGAGGCGGATCGTGCTACGTTGACCGAGGCATCCAAGGGCTTGTCGGAGCGGCTTGCCCCCCGGGCCAAGGCCGCCCTTGCGGCCTTGCCAGCGGATTAACCCTTACGCTTGTCGCTTGCCGAGAGGCGGGCGGGAGATTGCTATGTCAGCATGCCGCCAGTCGCGAACAAGGACAACTCTCCGAACCTGATTCTTGCCGGATTTATGGGTACCGGGAAGTCGGCCCTGGGCCGGCAGCTTGCGAAGCGCTGGCGCCGTCGTTTTTACGACACCGATGAATTGGTGGAAAAACTCGCCGGCGCCTCGATCGCCGATATCTTCGCGGAGCACGGCGAGGAACATTTCCGTGCGCTGGAGCGCCAGGTCGTCGAAAGCTTGCTCCCCGAGTTCGGAGGCGTCATCGCCTGCGGCGGTGGACTCGTCGTCCCTCCTGGGATGGGCGAACTCGTCCGCTCAAAGGGGATTGTTATCACTTTGTTCGCCTCGGTGGACACGATCCTGCGCCGTACTGCAGGTAATTCACGTCGGCCCTTACTCAAGGGAGACGACCCGGAGGCTAAGATTCGCGAACTTATGAAGAAGCGAGAGCAGGCTTACATGAAGGCCGGTATCGCTGTCTTTACCGACGGTCGTTCGCTCCAGCAGCTTTGCATCATCGTTGAGCGGGTCTACGAGCGTGAGGCCCGGGCACTACTTAAGTCGCGTCCGAAGCCGGAGTAGCGAAAGCATCCCCCGCGGGTGGGTGATCGCGGAACAACTTCACGACTTCGAGGAATTCGGTGCGCTCGATCGCAAAGGCACCGAGGCTCGCGAGGTGGGCCGTAGGGACTTGGCAGTCGATGAGGAAGTATTCGCATGCGACAAGGCGAGCGACGAGCGTGGCAAATCCCACTTTGGAGGCATCTGCTTTGAGGTGGAACATCGATTCCCCGTGGAAAAGGCGACCGAGTGCGACGCCGTAAAGGCCGCCGACGAGCTTTCCTTCCCAGGAGACTTCGACGCTGTGCGCGATTCCTAGGCGGTAGAGTTCGCTGTAGGCGGCAACCATTTCCTCATTGATCCAGGTACCGTTCTGGCCTGGGCGAGGGGCGGCCGCACAGTGGCGCATGACGGTTTCAAATTGCCGGTCAAAACTTACTGACCAGCCGGCTTTGCGCATCGTCTTGCGAAGGCTATCCGTCAGGCGGAAATCCGCTGGCCGCATGACGAAGCGCGGATCAGGGCACCACCATTTGACCGGCTCACCTGCGGAATACCAGGGGAAGATGCCAGCTCGGTAGGCGGCAATCAGGTTCTTAGCATCAAGCTTCCCGCCCCTCGCCAAAGGCGCACGGGCCGGAGCTTTCGCTGGGTCGCCTCGAGTCCATTCCTGCATCCCCGCTATTTTCGGCGATGCAGGAACGGCGGGCAAGGTTAGTCCTTGGTGATGTTGTAAACCGACGGAATCGAAATGCCGAGCTCCGCAGCGATTTCGCGGACCGGGGCACCTTTCTTGCGCATGTTCTGGGCCTTGGTGCGCATGCTGTCGGAAATCTGGGCACGAGCGCGGTTCGGGCGGGAGAGGAGTTTGATTAGCCGGCGGGACAGTTCCTGTTTGGACAGGCTAGCGACTTCTCGCTCAATCAGGCTCTGGCGCTCGCTGTGTTCGTCTTCCCAGGTCTGGACAGCAAGGTCGCGTGCCTTGGATAGGGCGGCGCGGACATAGGCGTCCTTGGAGGTGAAGTTGGTCGGATTCAGGTCTATTTTCATGAGTGAGTGGTGCTGGTCTCAACGTGAATTGCTAATTTCAGCTGAGGTTGAATGTGGCGACAAGATTTATAATATTTTACGAATGTCAAACCTGAGGAGAAGTTTTCCGTAACCTTAATTCTAGATTAAGACACCCGCCGAGGGCTTCGCACCATTTTAGCGGCTCCAATCGAGCATGCGGCGCAGCGGAATCTCGGCGGCTGAGCGAATCTCCTCACTTAAGTTGATCTCCGGAGTGCCATCGCGGAGGCAATCCCGCACCTTCTGTAACGTGTTCATCTTCATGAACCGA
>CAIRLQ010000195.1 GCA_903879465.1 uncultured Opitutia bacterium
ATGAACAAACCTATTCGACCCGGAAGTCGTGGACGGCCGAAGAAGAAGCCCACGGAATGTTCCTGCGCACACGCGTGAAGCTCGCCACCGACGGGTCGGTTCTTTCCGCCCATTATACCAAGATCATGGGTCGCATCCAACCCGGCGCCGGCGAGATTAAGTTTCGTTCCTATTACAATCCGGGGGCGAACGACCTAAACCTGGAGTTCGATGCTGATCATAATCTGCGGCGCGGACCATTGCCCGCCGGCGCCATCGAGGTGCGTGATCCCTGAGAATTACCGTGAGCCTTCCCACGCATCACGCTTTTACCCACCCGACCGTCACCCTCTTCGCGGCGGTACTTACGCTGACCACTACCGCCCCGGCCGCGGGCTTCATCGATATTCATCCGGCGGGTGCGGCCTCCTATAATAGTTATGCCACCGGCATCTCGGCCGGCGGACTTATCGCGGTCGGCTATTCCAATCTCGCGGATATTCTGGGTACGGCCTGCACCTTTGATGGAACCGGTCTCCATGACCTCGGCCTCGGCGTGGGCTCCTCCGCCACGGGAGTCTCTGCCAACGGCTCCATCATCGTCGGCACGCAATCCGTGGGCGGGCTTGATCAGGCTTTTAAACTCTCGGGCGGTATGATCACGCTGTTGGGGGACTTCGGAGGCGGCACTTCCAACGCCCTGGCCATCTCTGGCAATGGCCAGGTCATCGTTGGTCATAGCTTTGACGGCACGGCTGAAGTGGCATTCAAATGGACGAGCGGCGCTGGCATGGTCGCCATCACACCAGCACCCACTAGCCTTTATCAGGACGCACACGCCACAGGCGTTTCGCATGACGGCGGCGTCATCGTCGGCTGGATGAATAACGACTACGGTCAAATCCGGGCGTTCCGCACCAGCGGTATAAGCCTGGAACAACTCCCAGGGCAACCGGCCCAAGACACCTACGCCTTAGCGGTGTCCGCCAATGGTAAGGTAATCGTCGGAGGCGCTTTCGACGGCGCCGGCTATTATTACGCCTTTAAGTATACGGACGCCCTCGGCTTCGTTTCAATCGGTAGTATCGGTGGCGGCGGGGATGCTGAAGCCCACGCCGTTAATGCCGACGGGTCGGTAATTGTCGGCTGGAGCGTTACGAGTCCAAGCGCCTCGCAACATCACGCCTTCAAGTACCAGGATGGCGTGATGACTGACCTCGGCACACTGACAGGCGGGACGACCTCCAACGCCACCGGCGTCTCGGCTGATGGCAAGGTCATCGTCGGCACGAGTACAGTCACGGGCGGCTATACCCACGCCTTTGTATATGCCAACGACAGCATGCTGGATGCGAACGAATGGATGCGCTCGATCAATGGAGCTAACAGCGTGGTCTCGATGGCGTCGTCCCTCGCCTCGCAGCCGATGGAAGGTGCTCATCATCGCTCGCTGATGTCCTACGATCGCATGGGTAAGCAGAGCGCAGCTTGGGCGACCGGCGATTTCGGCATGAGCACGCGCCAGAGCGATAGCCACGTGACCGCCGGCGAGGTCGGCGCGAGTACCACTTGCGGTAATATTATCGCCGGACTCGCGGCCGGCCACGGCTCCCTGAATCAGGACCTGATTTACGGCGGCAGCGCCCAGGTCGCCGGCAATTACATCCTCGGCGAAATCGACGCCCGACTCCCCGGCCAGCATGGCATCCTTTCTGCGGTCGTGGTCGTCGGCAGCTGGCAGGCCAACACTTATCGCGGTTACGCCACCGGAAGCGGCACTCAGTTCTCCATCGGCTCGACCAGACTTACTTCCGAGTGCCTGCGCCTCCGCTACGACGGCCCAGCGCTAAGACGGATGAATCATTGGAGCGTCTCTCCTTTTGTTTCCTGGTCCGTGACGCGCATCAAGGCCGACGCCTTCGTCGAGACGGGCGGAAGTTTCCCAGCCTACTTCGATGCGCTGGCCCACACTTCGCAGGAAGCACGCCTCGGCCTAACGATGAAATATCTACTCGGTGCGGATACCACTCTACACCTCGCGGGCGAATGGATCCATCGCTTCGACCCCACGACTGCGACCCTCACAGGCAACGATATCCTTCACGGCGCACTACCCTTTTCGGCTGCAGGCCTGCCGGTCACGGGTGACCAAGCCCGCCTCGGCGTCGACGTAGATCATCTACTGACCGCTGACACACTGCTCAATTTCTCGGTATACGCGGCCGGCTTCGGGCAGAGCCCCAATCTCTCGATGGCCCTAAGCATCCGGCGGGCGTTCTGAGCAACCTTACAAAATCAGCATGGCGTCGCCGTAGCTGAAGAAGCGATATTCACGGGCGATGGCTTCGGCGTAGATCTCCTTAAGCCAAGCAAGGCCTTCCGGTGAGCCGGGGGTGAGAAACGCCGCGACGAGGCAGAGGAGCGTAGACCGTGGGAGGTGAAAGTTGGTGAGGAGGTGCTCGCAACAGCCGATGGTATCGCCGGGCCGAATGAAGAGTGAAGCGTCCGCACTGAAATCGCCGGTGGCGGCGGCAAAGCCCTGTGTCTTACGGAAAGCATCCTCACTCGCGCGCACGGAGGTCGTGCCGACGGCTAAGCGCGGCCGGCGGTCCCGCAATGCCGCCATGGTGGCCGCAGGGATCCGATACGCCTCGGAGTGCATGACGTGCTGATCGAGGTGATCGACGGAGACGGGTTGAAACGTCCCGGGGCCAACATCGAGCACGAGGTCGAAGGCATCGTGGCCGCGTGCCTTGAGGACAGCGAGCAACTCGGGCGTGAAATGCAGGCCAGCCGTGGGCGCGGCCGCGGCCCGTGCGGCACTGGGGTCTGCATAGCCGGGCTGGTAGCGCGCGGCGTCGTCGGCCGCGGCCAGGCCGCGCTCTTTGCGCGCTTCGACGATGTAAGGTGGGAGCGGAAGTTCGCCCACGCGATCAGCGAGTCCCTGCACAGTCTCGCCGACGG
>CAIRLQ010000196.1 GCA_903879465.1 uncultured Opitutia bacterium
CGGGCGGTGATATAGCGATGCGAGAGGCGGACGGCGGCCTCGATGGCGGCGTCGGTATATTCGCACTTATGGTGCTCTTCGTACTTCGAGCGGATACCGCGCAGGATAAGCACGGCGTCTTCCGGGGTCGGATCGTCGATTTTGACGGACTGGAAGCGGCGTTCGAGGGCCGCATCCTTCTCGATGTGCTTGCGGAACTCGGAGAGCGTAGTGGCTCCGACGCACTGGATTTCGCCGCGGGAAAGGGCTGGCTTAAGGATGTTGGACGCGTCCATCGCACCTTCGGCGGCGCCGGCACCGACGATCGTATGCATCTCGTCGATGAAGAGGATGATGTTCTTGGCGCGCTTGATCTCGTCCATGATACCCTTGATGCGCTCTTCGAACTGGCCGCGGTATTTCGTGCCGGCGACCATCAGGGCGAGGTCGAGGGTAATGACCTTACGGTCGAGGAGGATTTCCGGGACGATGCCCGAAGCGATCTCCTGGGCGAGGCCTTCGACGATGGCGGTCTTGCCCACGCCGGCTTCGCCGATGAGGACAGGGTTGTTCTTGGTGCGGCGGCAAAGGATCTGCACCACGCGACGAATCTCTTCCTTACGGCCGATGACCGGATCGAGTTCGCCAGCCTTGGCGAGTTCGGTGAGATCGCGACCGTAGGTCTTTAGGAGTGAGAGGCGTTCGCCGCGACCAGCACGGGCGCCTTCTTCGCCAGAAGCGCGGCGAGAAGGCGGAGGGGTGTCGTCGGAAGACTCTTCGGAAGGCGGCGGGGACTCGCCATCCTTCTTCTCGGATTCATCGGCGGCGGAAGGATCGATGTCCGCGAGGATCTCCTTGCGACAGCGCTCCAGGTCGACGTCGAGCTGCTGCAAGACGCGGGCGGCGACGCCCTCCCCGTCCTTCAGGAGGCCGAGGAGGATGTGTTCGGTGCCAACGTAAGCATGGCCGAGGGCGCGGGCTTCGGTGACGGCGTGTGCCATGACCTTCTGCACACGGGGCGTGAGCGGAATCGTATCGGGTGCCTTGGCTTCTTCAGGACCAGGGCCGACCTGCTTCTCAACGGCGCCGCGCACGGTCTTGAGATCGAGGCCCATACGGCCGAGCACATTGACCGCGACGCCCTCGCCGAGTTTGATCAGCCCGAGCAGAATGTGCTCCGTGCCGACATAGTTGTGATTGAACCGGCGGGCTTCGGCCCGGGCCAGCTCCACGACCTTGCGGGCGCGGGGAGTGAAATTGTTGTTTTTGTCCTTATCCATAAAGTTGGGTTTGGGCTAAACGCCCGTACGGGGTTGGTAGCAGGGACTATGCCCGAACCATGCGGAGGTTCAAGCGTTCCCCCGAAGTTGGTAATAACCCTGCCTTTTGACTTTGCCAGCGGAGCCGCCCGACTGTTTCTTCATGCATAAAACCATGGGTATCAGCATGCAAGCGGCGGGCCAGGCCCTCCAAGACCTCATCAAAGGTCTCAAAGGGCGAAAAGTCGCCGTATTAGGCCATATGCGCCCCGATGGCGACTGCATCGGCTCGCAGACCGCCCTCTGCCGGATACTCCTAGCCGAAGGAGTCGACGCGATTTGCGTGAACCGCGACCGCATCCCCCCGAATCTTGTCCCCTACGCCGAAGGCGTGAAGTTCGTCAAAGCCGCCGATTATGACACGACCGACCGCGTCGCTGTCACGGTCGACTGTGCCGATGCGTCTCGGGTAGGGACGGAACTGCTCAGCAAGTTCCCTCAAGGTGTCTTGGCTAACATCGACCACCACGCCTCCAATCCCGACTACGCCCAGATCAATATCGTCGTGCGCGAAGCCGCGGCGACCTGCCACATCCTCGCCGCCGGCGCGCTCGCCGAAGGGCTGGCGGTCGATGCAATCACCGCCAAGGCCCTACACCTCGGCATCCTGACGGACACCGGCCGCTTCTGCTACCGGAGCACCACGGCCGATGTCTTCGCCATCATCGCCGAGCTCGTGCGCCGAGGTGCCGATCCCGCCGAAGCTAATTACAGGGTCTTCGAACAGGAGAGTCGCGGCAAACTTGAGCTCACGAAACGCTTCCTGAATACCATCCTCTTCCATGAAGACGGGAAGATCTGTTCAGGTGAACTCACCCAGGCGGATTACATCGCGACCGGCACCTCGAAAGAAGACAAGGAAGGGCTCGTCGAATTCCCCCGCTCCGTCGAAGGCGTCGAGATCGCCGTACTCATGGAAGAAGGCGTCGACGGCATCCGCGGCAGCCTCCGGGGCCGCGACCCGAAGCTCCGCCTCGACCTCTGTGCGGGTAAACTTAACGGCGGCGGCCACATGCTCGCCGCCGGCTTCAATATGCAAGGCTGCCGGTTGCCGCAGGACCGCGAAAAGATCCTCGGGATCGTCATCGCCCACTATCGCGAATATTCCGCGAAATGAGCGAGCCCATCGCCGAGCCCTCGGGCGTGCTCCTAGTCGATAAGCCGCAGGGCATTACCTCGCACGACGTCGTGGACAGCGTGCGCAGACTCTACTGCACCCGTCGCGTCGGACACGCCGGCACGCTCGACCCGATGGCGACGGGGCTGCTCATCCTGCTCGTCGGCAAAGCCACCAAGGCCTCGGACCAGTTGATGGCGCAGGACAAAGAATACCTCGGTGAAGTAACGCTCGGGGTCGTCACCGATACGCAGGACGCCGAAGGCGAGACGCTGGAGACAAACCCCGTTCCGGAAATCACCGAAGCACAGGTGCGCGCCGCCCTCGCCACGATGCTCGGCGATCAGTTGCAGATTCCGCCGATGCACTCGGCCAAGAAAATCGGCGGCCAGAAGCTTTATGACCTCGCACGCAAGGGCATCGAGGTCGTCCGTGAGCCCCGCGCGATCAGTATTTCGGAATTCGAGTTACTTTCCTGGCACAGCCCCAAAATCGGCTTCCGGGTTCGTTGCACCAAGGGCACCTACGTTCGCACAATCGCCTTCGATCTCGGCCGAAAGCTCGGCCCGGGAGCCCACCTCTCGATGCTCCGCCGCACCCGCTCCGGCAAACTCGACCTCGCCCGTGGCCACACCCTGCCCACCCTCGGCGCGATGAGCGACGACCAACTCCTCGCCGCCCTGGTACCAACGCAGGAAGCCATCGGGGCCGCCCAAGGATGAGCGTCGAGCCTTCCATCCACCTTGCCATCGGCGCCTTTGACGGCGTCCACCTAGGCCATCGCGCAGTCCTCCATTCCGCCCGCGAGGCCGCCCGGGCGGACGGAGGCATCGTCGGCGTACTCACCTACGACCCACACCCGAGCAAGGTCCTGCGACCGGAGGCGGCGGTCCCGCTGATCTTCACGCGCGCCCAGAAGGACGACCGACTGACCGAAGCTGGAGCGCAGCTGATCCACCACGAGAAGTTCGATCGCGCGCATGCCGGCATCGAGGCCGCGGACTTCCCGAAGTGGCTGAAGCAGACCTTCCCTCACCTGAAGTCGCTCCACGTCGGTTCCAATTTCCAATACGGCCGCGGCCGCGCCGGCAACGGCGAGACGCTCATCGCGCATGGCGCCGCCGAAGGGCTGGGTGTAAGGCTCGTCTCGGCGGTCGGCCTCGGCGATGAGACCGTGAGCAGCTCACGCATTCGCCAGTGCCTCGCCTCCGGCGACCTCGACCTCGCGAACGCAATGCTACTGCGGCCTTACGAAGCAGAAGGCACGATCATCGGCGGGCGCCGACTTGGCCGTACCATCGGCTTCCCGACGGTGAACATCGCCTGGGAGCCCGAGCTCAAGCCCGCCTTCGGCGTCTACGCCGTCGAAGTCATCTTCGAGGGAGAAGCAATGCCCGCCGTGGCCAACTACGGACAACGTCCCACCGTCGAAAGCGGCCCGGTCGCCCCTCTACTCGAAGCGCACGTCCTGCGCGGTACGGCGCCGACCACCGGAGATGCCGTGCGCATCCGCTGGGTCCGGCGCCTCCGCTCCGAACAGAAGTTTGCCGACCTCGCCGCCTTGCAGGCGCAAATCGCCAAGGACTCAGCACAGGCCAAGCAAGCGCTGGGCTTACTGGGCTAGCCGCGAGCGATATTCCAAAGGCACCAATGATTCGATGAGCGCCTGTCGTTCGGCCGGAGCACCATCGGTCTCGACCTTGCCGCCCGACTTCAGCTCATCGCCTTCCAAGGTGAAGCGACGGGCGAAAAGCGCGGCTTCCTTGGCGACGGACACGGAACCCTTCGATCCCTCGCGATGGATGAGTACGTTGTCCAGGCGCAGTTCGCTGTGTTGATCTTTGCCGCCAGAGACCTGCAAGGCGTGCTCCGAGGACGATAGCACGACCGCATCCGAGACTGCATATCGTCCGTCATTCAGGAAGTAGAGGTCAAACGCCAGATTGTCGGCCAGGAAAACATGGCGGTAGGTTGTCTTGGCGGCCACCGTATCCGTGATGCCGGTGCTGTTGCCTATAGCGACCAGCCCATCGACGCGATATTCCGCGGACTCGTGAGCACTGACGCCATCGTCACCGCACTCGATGGCGCGGATGTTTTCGAATACCACGTCACGGCAATCGCCGTGGATATTAAAACCGTCATTATGTGGGTGCGTCGCCGTGATATTCCGAATCACCAAATGGGCATTAGCCCCGCCCAAGCCGACCCCGACCGAACGCACTGGAACGAAAATCCGTGCGTCCGTGAGTTTCTGTCCGGCCGGAAGTCGGATGAAGAATGAACCGAAGATTTGGTTCGCCACCGCCTTATCCCGGGCATGGTCCTGCACGAACGTCCACTCTCCAGCTTGCAGGTCTTCAGCTTTCTTGAACGGCGCCTTCTTCCCCTTGGAGGTGCGACCCATATGATTCATCTTTCCATCCCAAAGGAAGAACCAGCGCATGATGATCGGGTCATCCAGGCGGGTCAGCAGTTTCGAGGCCTCGAAGAGCCCGGGCGAAACCTCCGTCCACTGCTTAGGGTCGAGCGGATCAGAGCCCTCCAGCGTAGCGCCATGGCCGTCGAGCGTGATCGGCTTACCCAGCTCACCCTTCTTGCCATAGAAGCCTGCGTAATCGCGATACACGATAGGCTGGAGATGAATCGTGTCTCCCGGCTGCGCTAGTTTGATGGCCGCGGCGATGGTCTTTACGTCCTCGCCTACATGGATATCTCGAGCTGAAACAGCCAATGTGGCGGCAAGTATTCCGCCCAAAATCCACAGGAACGGCTTCATGAGGCAACAGCTTGTGCGAACTTCTTGATGATACCACCGAAGGCACCATTCGAGAAGAAGATGATGCAACGCGGCGACTTATCCGATTTCACGAGGTCGGTGAGCTCGGCGAGTAAGGCGTCGTTGGAAGCCGACGCGAAACCCTTCTTGCCGGCAGCAGTGATCGCCGTGGCCACGCCTTCGCTGTCGAAGCGTTCTTCACCGAGTTTATCGGCCCGATGAGGCGGTGCCAGAAAGACCTCGTCGGCCTTCTTAAGCGCCTCACGGAAGGCATCCTGCATCACCTTGCGGGCGGCGGTGTTGCTGCGTGGCTCGAAGCAAGCGACGAGGCGGTGTTTCGGATAACGCGCCCGGAGAGATTCAATCGTCAAATCAAGAGCCGTCGGGTGGTGACCGAAATCTTCGATTACCGTGAGTTCAGGACGGTCAACGAGCACCTGCTGCCGGCGCTGTACGCCTTGAAACTTATCCAATGCATCGAGCTTTAGCTTCGTCGGATCCTTGGCATCAAGCAGCAGACCAGAAGAGACGGCGGCCATGGCGGCATTGCGGGCATTAAAGAGGCCCGGCAAGGCCCACTTCACCCTTCCCCACACCTTGCCCTTCCAGAGCAAGGTGAAAGACGAGCCCGTCGGCGATTCCTGGAAGTCGGCGATGACCGCGTCGTTGGTGGAATCCGTGCCCACGCACACGACCGGCGCCCAGGTGACGTTCTTCACCAGACCGAGGACGTTGGCATCATCGCCGTTGGCGACGATTGCGCCGTCTCTCGGGACGATCCGGATCACATGCGAGAACGTGCGCAGGACGTCGTCGAGGTCACGGAAGATATCAGCGTGATCGAACTCGCAGTTATTGATCGCGAGCACGTGCGGCAGGTACTGAATGAACTTGCTGCGCTTATCGAAGAACGCCGTGTCGTATTCGTCGCCCTCGATGACAAAAGGACCCCCCTTCTTGCCAGGATGGGAAGAGTCCGGGAGGTCGCGCGGGACGCCACCGACGAGCCAGCCCGGTTCGGCGCCGTTGGCCTTGAGCAGCACTGCCGCCATGCAGGTCGTGGTTGTCTTGCCGTGCGTGCCTGCGACGACGACGTTGCGGCGTTCGTTTAACAGGCGAGTGCGCAGAAGTTCAGGTAGCGAGATATAAGGCTGGGTGCGAGCTTCGAGCAGCCATTCCACTTCGGGATGTCCACGTGAAGCGACGTTACCGACGACGACGAGATCGGGCTTCAGTTGGGCAAGACGTTCGGCGGACCATCCTTCGAGAATCTCGACGCCTGCGCCGCGCAAGTGATCAGACATCGGAGGATAGATGCCCGTATCGGATCCCATGACCTCATGGCCTAGGGCGCGCATCAGCAAGGCGGCGTTCCCCATCGCCGTGCCACAGATGCCCATGAAATAGATGCGCATAGGGCAGATAAAAGCCCGGACAGGGCGGAGGGCGAGAAAGTTAGGCAATCGGACGGACGGGCAAACAGGAGGACCCCGGTCACCATGCGGCGGCCGGGGTCCTGTACCTACCTTTGACTGTGCTTTCTTGGCTTTCGTTGTCTGTTACCTGACTGACCGTCGTTACTTGCTCCGTCTGACTGGCTTTCCGTCTGTTTTCACCGACTTCGGGCCGAACTAACTTAGGCTTTCACCGACTTACCAGCCCTGACTGACAACTGGCCAGTACCACACCGTCTTCTTACGCCGCCTTTCCCAACTCGCCCAGGTCTGTCGGATGCGGATGATTCCTTTTTTCCTTATCCAGGCGATGGCGACGGCGAAGCTGGCGGTCGACCTTATCGACCAAAATATCGATGGACTTGTACAAGTCGTCTGACTCTTCCCGGACGACGATGTCCGGGCCCGGCAGTTCCAGCCGAATCTGAGCCCCGAATTCGCGACTATGGTCGCTGCAGCGGGTGTGGACGAGTTCGACGTGCACGCGGACAATCCGCGGGTTGTGGCGCAGCAGCTTCTCTGCCTTGGCGCGCACCGTTTCCTTCAGGGCGTCGGTGAGGTCCATATGGACCCC